>CAIJED010000257.1 GCA_903819595.1 uncultured Methanomicrobiales archaeon
AGTCCTGGATCAGGGGGATGAAGCGATAATACTTGACCCTTCCTGGGTCAGTTACGAACCATGTGTACAGATTGCAGGAGGCAGGCCTGTCCATCACCGGCTAAATATGCGGACCTTCCAGGTCGACGACTCCCTCGTTGACAGGATTACAGCCCGTACGCGGATGATCGTGGTCAATTCACCTTCAAATCCCTCCGGGTCCGTGCTTGATAGAGGGTCCCTGCAGATGATCGCAGATATCTGCGAAGATTATGACATCATTGCATTGTCTGATGAAATTTATGAGAAATTGTTGTATGGAAAGCAACATATCTCTCTGGCCTCGATCGGGGATATGTCACAAAGGACAATCACCGTAAATGGGTTTTCAAAAGCCTATGCGATGACAGGATGGCGTCTCGGGTACGCGGTAGCACCACCGGATGTCCTCCGCCGGATGTCAATTGTCCAACAGCATACAATTAGTCACCCCACGAGTTTTGCCATGTGGGGTGGGCTTGCAGCGATACAGGGTGACCAGGAGTGTGTTGAAATGATGAGGCAGGAATTCTCCAGGCGCCGTGATTACCTGATGAACGAGCTCTCCCAGATGGGATTTGATTCAGCTCCCGCGGACGGGGCCTTTTATGCCTACATCCGTGTGGATGGAGATGACCTGGAACTTGCCGGAAACTGGCTGAAAAAACTGCATGTGGCAGTGACACCTGGTACGGCGTTCAACACTCCCGGGTGGGAGCGGTTGTCCTATGCGACATCGATGGCCCAGCTGGCAGAAGCGGTACAACGTATCCGGGCATCGATCACCTGATACTAACACATTTTACCGGCAAATCATCAAATGGTTGCAGAATGGTGCCTATAATGCATAAGAATCCTGCGACGTGTCACCCGGGTTGAAAAAAGGCATAATTCGGGATATTTCAATTTTTAATACCATAGGGTTTTAATATAATTACGTGAAACGTATGGTTTGAAATGAACCAACGCTGGCTCTGATGAAGGGATGAAAAGATAGAACCGGGACGTCCCTGAGCAGACATCAGTCATGAATGGGAGGGGACCTTTCTGTGAACTATCTTTCAAGATTTTATTATCAGTATCGCAGGGTCATCAAAGCACTACAACTCTACCTCCTTATTGCGGGACCCGGTCTTATTGTCATGATCGCCGATAATGATGCCGGCGGGATCACGACGTATGCGGCGACCGGTGCTAAATTTGGCTACGCGCTGATCTGGTTTCTCGTGCTCCTCGGTCCGGTCGCCTACTATGTCCAGGAGATGACCGTGCGCCTGGGTGCGGTGACCAAGCATGGGCACGCAGAAGCGATTTTTGCTGCATTTGGTCCTTTCTGGGGATGGTTCTCCCTCATTGACCTGTCACTGGTGAACTGGCTCACCCTGATAACAGAATTTATCGGAATGACGGCAGCCCTGAGTATTTTTAATATTCCCCCTGTCATCACGGTAGTCATCGTCATTGGAATCATGATGTTTATGGTTGTCCAGGGCAGGTACTGGACATGGGAGAAACTGGCGATGTTCTTCTGCCTTTTAAACCTGGTGTACATCCCGGCAGCATTTATGGTGCACCCAGATGTCGGGAGTATCCTCCAGAAGGGAATCATTCCGAACTTCCCGGGTGGGATCACCGCGACATTGATCTTCTTCCTTATGGCAAATATCGGGACGACGATTGCACCCTGGATGATTTTTTTCCAGCAGAGTGCCGTGGTCGACAAGGGGATGGGAAAGAAGGATATACCCTGGGGAAAACTTGACACCATCCTGGGGGCAGTTTTCACCGTTGTTGTCGCCATCTTCATTGTCCTTGTGACCGGGACCGTGTTATACGGCATGGACATCCAGAGTGCAGCTCAGGCCTCAACAACCATGATGGGATCCTATCCGTTAGTAGGGACACTTCTCGCAATCGGGTTGTTTGATGCAGGCCTGCTCGGAGCAATCTGTATCTCTCTCGCAAGTTCATGGGCGTTCGGGGAGGTGTTCGGCTGGGCACATTCACTGAACAACAGGATCCGGGAAGCACCGTGGTTCTATGCTTATTATTTCTTTGCCATCATCACGGCCGGACTTGTTGTTCTTATCCCGCATGCACCACTGGTCCTGATTACCCTGTTTGTCCAGGTCATTGCGGTGACGCTGCTGCCCGCAGCGCTGGTGTTCCTGATCCTTCTTCTGAACAATGAAGAGATCATGGGTGAGTATAGGAATACGACTATCCAGAACCTGGTGAGTATCACCATTGTCATCGGGATCATCTCACTTTCAACGCTCTATGCGTTCAGTGTACTGTTTCCGGGTATGTTCGGCTGAGGGTGATGTGAATGGAAAAATTTGAACCTGACATTAAAAGCGAAAGTTCAGAAGGAAGAAGCGACCGCTTCCTCGCAAGACATCTCTCGAAATTCACCGAGATAAACAAAAAATATGCAAAACCACACATAAGAATGACCCCCATGGTTAGGATCGCCCTGCTGGGGTTGAGGATTTACTTAATCGTCCTTGTGCTGGTGCTCGTATACAAATTTTACACATTGATCAGGGTGTGAGGTGGGAGACATGGAAAACAACACGATAAAAAACCAGAAAAAAGCAGAAGACGAATATTTCCTCTCACGAATTATTGGTGCCTCAGTTCGATGGAACGGGAAAAAAATCGGAAAACTATCGGACTTCGTGATTATTGAAACGGGAAAGATCCCTGAAGTGACCCACCTCTCCATTGTCAGGCCTTTCGGTCACCCATCGATGGTTGTCCCGATGAACCGGGTCCTGGCATTATCCGGGAGGGAAATTATCCTCGGGATAGAATCTGTTGAACAATACGAGGGAGTCCCTGGAGAAACTGCATTCCTTCTCAAAGACCATATCCTCGATAAAAAAGTTCTCGATATCGAAGACAAGGAAGTCGAAGTAGTCTATGATATTCGCCTGGTATACAGGAATGGCAAGCTCTATGTGACCGATGTGGATGTAAGTCGTTACGGTCTTTTGCGCAGGATTGGGTTGAAATTTGTTGCTGACCTGATCCATAACCTTTCTCCTGACCGCGAGGAACAGATGATCTCCTGGACCTATGTTCAGCCCCTGCCGAGCCCGATGGGAAGTTTCAGGGGAAACGTTAAACTGAAGGTCCTGATGGAGACCCTCTCTGAAATCCATCCCGTTGACCTGGCAGATATTCTCGAGGAACTTGACAACGAGCAGCGTGTCATGATCTTTTCAGAACTTGATACCGGCCAGGCATCCGATACGCTCGAGGAGATCGACCCGAATGTCCAGCGTGAACTGGTTTCATCGATGAAACGGGAACGGGTTGTCCAGTTGATCGATGAGATGACCCCTGGGCAGGCCGCTGATATCCTTTCAGTACTTCCCGCATCTGATGCTGAGGAGATTATCCTGGCACTCGATAAGCAAAATGTAAAGAAGATCCGTGCAATCCTCGAAAAGCAGGAAGAGACGATCACCGACTATGCAACATCCGAGTATATCAGGTTCCCACCGGATATCACTGCAGAGCAGGCAATCAACCAGTACGCATCTGTTGCGAAGGGAAAAGACGTCATCATGTACCTCTACGTGGTTGATAAAGATGACCACCTGCTTGGGGTAATCGATATCAAAGAGCTTCTCCAGGCCGAAGATATAAAAAAGCTGGGAGAAATAATGGTATTTGATTATATCAGTCTCAATCCTGACAGCACGTTAAAGGATGCCAGGCGCATGTTTGATCGGTATGATTTCCGGTCGCTTCCCATTACCAGTGAAGAGAAAAAGATGCTGGGGGTCGTCCCGTACCGGGACGTAATGAACCTGACACACCACTTTATTGAATAATGCGATATGTAGAAATCTCATAATATCCACTTTTTAGGTGTATCAGTATCATATAGGGCGGCTCTTTCACCACTCCCATTAAAACACCTGCATTAATAATTTTGTATACTATAAGTCTAATAAAAAATTTGTTGAAATAAGGTCAAAAACTACGCAGGCTGAATTAATGAGCCGTAAGCCGTAGAATTTTAGATTATCCGAATAATGTATTTTAATAGAATGGGAAGAATATTAGCCTGGATCAATAATTGCTTAAATAATTGATTTTAGTGTGTGTTGCAAAAACAACAACACCCCTCTCCTTTTATATACCGACAGATATGAGTAATGTGATAATCTGGTATCTATGATTCAGAATATAATTGATATATTAACCCGGCCGGATGCATTTTTCCAGGAGAAAATCAAGTCCGCGGAAGACCTGAAAATCCCTTTCCTGTTCGTTGCTGTTGCGGGCGTTATTGGTGCAATCAATGGATATGAGATCGGCTCCCTGACGGGGAGGATGTTTGCCTCGGCAAACGCCGGTATGGGTGAATTTGTGGCAATATTTTCTATTGTTGGTGCTTTTATCGGGGTCGTACTATTCTGGTTAATCGGGGCAGCAATTTTTTTCCTTTTGTCGATGGCCTTCAAAGGTACAGGGAGTTTTAACAGGACTCTTGAATTCGTAGGTTATGGTTTTATTCCCTATATTATTGGTAGCCTGATTTCACTCATTATGGCGGTTTATTACCTCCCAATGGTACAGGTCCCGGTTGTCCGTTCGTTTACAGACCCGGTGGTTATTCAGAATGCGGTTTCCAGCCTGATGCACGATCCGGCAATGCTGGAACTCACGAAGGTAAGTGCAATAATCGGCATTATCTTTCTCATCTGGAGTGCCAATATCTGGATTTATGCGATCAATTATGCCAGGAATCTTTCGATGAAACATGCAGTAATTACCGTTTTGCTTCCGGTTACTATTTTCATCATCTATACCCTGTTTATAACATTTGTGGGCGTTTCTGCCCCAGGAGGATACTAATGAAATTAAAATCCAATGAATCACTTTCAAGTGAAAAGAAATTTCTGCTTAAAATCTCAATTACTGTGATAATTATTTTTGCAATGGCGTTCACTGCCATGGCCGCCACAACAGAAACACCAGGATCGACTGTAACAACAGGAGCCGCAACTTCAACCGCCCTTTCGCCTGCGTATACCCAGGTGACGGTGAGTGATGTGACGTTAGACCCCGGGACGTTCGCAACCGGTGATGAAGGTACAATAACTGTTACCGTCCAGAACACAGGGTCCCAGAGTGTTACTATTCGCCGGGCAACACTTTACGACAAGGATATCACGCTGTTATCCGCGACAACCTACGACAGTGTCGGGTCGATTGGTGCAGGAAATACAATGCCCTTTACCTTCACGGTGAAAGCAGATGTTCCCGATGGTATTTACTACCCTGTATTCTCCCTTGAATTTCAGGATACCGGGTTCCTGCGCTATCCCGTAAAATTAGAGGTGAAAAATTCCCCGGTAGTTCTTTCTATAACCGATAAGCCTGATACGTTTGTCCCCGGGAAAAAAAGTGTTGTCATACTTTCATTGAGTAACCTTCGCATGAATGCGATAAAAAATGTTATTATCTCACCAAATGTTTCTGATATTGAGATAATCCCCCAGAATATCGTGATAAATTCACTAAATTCTGGTCAGAGTGTTAATCTCCCATTCAATATTACCCCAAAAACTCCGACCGACATAGAATTTACAGCGATGTACCTGAACGGTCCGAATACACACCAGGTTGAACTCGTCCTTCCGATCCAGTTCAATACTGATAAAACACAGGCGGACCCCGTTATCAGTAATATTGTTTCGACACCTGATGGTGGCAATATCAGGATTACCGGAGATGTGACAAATTCAGGTCTCCAGGATGCGAAATCCGTGACAGTCGCTACCGGTACTCCGGCAGTTCCGGTTGATCCGTTTAAAGTATATGCAGTAGGTCTGCTGAAACCGGACGATTTCTCAAGTTTTGAACTGACAATCAGTTCTGAAAGTCCGAATGAAGTACCCATTATCATAAGTTACAAAGATCAGGATGGCAATGTCTATACCCGGAGTATTTCCGCTGATATATCCCTGGCCAAGACCCCAAAAGGAAATGGCAACACCTCATATGTTCCATGGATAATTGTTGGCATTATTGCCATCGCAGTCGGGCTCGTACTCGGATACCAATATATGAAAAGAAGAAAACCGTGAGGGGAACCGTTATTCCTGATACACCTGTAATCCGACTGGTTGACGTAAAGAAGGTCTACAAACTTAAGTCCGGGGATGTAACTGCACTTCAGGGGATATCGTTTGATATATTTAAAGGTGAATTTGTGGCCATCATGGGACCGTCGGGTTCCGGGAAATCTACCCTTCTCAACCTGATCGGCTGCCTGGATGTGCCTACATCAGGAGAACTGATCCTCGCCGGACGTAATGTTAAAGACATGTCAGATGACGAGCTGACTTTCCTGAGAAGGGATGAAATCGGGTTTATATTTCAGAAATTTAACCTGATACCATTACTTACAGCGTATGAAAATGCAGAATACCCGATTATCCTCCAGCAGGGGCACATGGATGAAGGGGGTAAGACCACGAGGATGCTGAAGATGGTTGGGTTTGGCGATGACCTGATGACACATAAACCGAATGAGCTTTCAGGTGGGCAGCAGCAGCGTGTGGCAATAGCACGGGCACTCGTCAATGACCCGGCATTGCTCCTTTGTGATGAACCAACTGGGAATCTCGATTCAGTTACCGGGGGCCAGATTATGGATATCCTGAAAGATCTTAACGAGCAGGGGCGGACGATTGTAATGGTCACCCATGACCCGAATATCGCAAGGTCCGCACACAGGACAATCAATATTATTGATGGCAGAGTGGCGGTATGAAAAAGAAGAAAAATGTCTTCTTCCAGTTGGCCAGCAGGAATGTAAGGCTTAACTTATCCCGGTCTCTTCTTGCCGCCCTTGGAATTATTATCGGGGTTGTCGCGATTACTACCATGGGAATCCTTGGGGCCAATATCCAGCTTGCGGTCTCGTCTAATCTTTCAGGCAGTGCAAATTCCATCATTATTACTCCTGATGCTGGTGGATCGGGGGGTTTTGGTCCCCCGTCTAGAGGGACAACGAGTCTTCTGATCACAGATAACCAGGTGAGGGAGATCGAGCAGGCGGCAGGACATAACGTCGTCGTTCCCATTCATTCGGGTTCAGACCTTATCCAGGTCGGGACTAAAGACAAAAAGCGGGTGACTATCTATGGTCTTCCTCCTGACAAAGTCACAAATTTCGTAGAAATCGCAGAGGGGAGCGCGTTACGAGGAGCATCAAGTGGAGTGCTCATCGGTTCGACACTTGCTGCGGACGAGGGTATCACAGTAGGTACCCGGATCAAGATAGGGGACGAGTCTACCGGGACGAACGAAGTGGTCAGAGTGGTGGGTATACTTAAACCAAAGGGTTTTGGGATCGACCTCATGCCTGACAATGCGATAATCGCAGCCGATCAATGGTTCACATCGGTATATGGTCACCAGGGAGAATACCCGCAGGTTGATGTTTTGATTCAGTTGATCAAGGATATTCCCCCCGTTAAGGACGCAATAAATAAAAAGATGAATAAAAAGGTTAAGGTGGTCAGTATTACCGATTCGGGGGCATTGCTCGAGACCATAAATTCAACGATTGGCCAGATCGGTACATTCATACTCCTCCTGGGCGGGATCTCCCTCCTCGTGGCATCGGTGAGTATTTTCAATGTCATGATGATGTCAGTAAAAGATCGGATCAATGAGATTGGTGTGCTGAGAAGTATCGGGACTACTAAAGCGGAAATACGGAAAATGTTTATTTACGAGGCATTCATTATCGGGTCTATCGGTGCTGGTATCGGCGGTCTGGTGAGTTTTGTTGGGGGGTATCTCCTTGTCCGGCTGATCGGGACATCTAATTATTTCTTCGCCCCTGCAAGTATTATGTACGTGCCGTATGGCGTAACAATAGGTATTGGTGTATGTCTTCTATCGGGGCTGTATCCCGCGGCAAAGGCTGCAAATCTAAATCCGATTGAGGCGCTTAGAAGTGAATAATAGAAGGCAGGTTTATCATCTGCACCGTTCCGGAAAGACAAGATCGGTGCGGAATATGGTGTATTGCATGGCATTTGATATCGGGACTGCCGGATATAAGGGATTCATCCAACTGAAAGGCAGTAAATCATAACCTGCTTGAGACGCTCAGGCAAACCTGAAATGGGACGAATATCAGGGATATTGCCAGAGACCTGTATATAAATCAATCATAAAATTTCGTGGTAACCATGAAAGAACGACAAAGGCAACGGAAATCCTGGGGGTTGTTTATCCCCGCGTTTATTTTACTTGGTATCGGTTGTGGCCTTCTCTCTGGCAGACCGGACGTTGGTGCTCTTGCAGGCCTTGGGACAGGGTTTATCGCCATGGGTATTGCAAAAATGATCAATTCGCCAGAAACGGGTGTTTCGACATTACTGGTCCGGGCCGCATTCTCCATCGTGATTGGTGCAATTTTCATCATTGCCGGTTTGGGCCTGGTGTATTTCCCTGCGTTCATCTGGCCATACATCGGTGCACTGGTGCTAATCATTGCCGGTACCTGGTTAATTTTCATGGCTGCAACGCGCCATGAAGCGGAAAAACCAGAAGAGGACACATAAGTGGTAGGTCGCCCCGTTTCCCCTGATAACCAGGGAACAGGCTGAGCAGGAATGGATACACAGGAGTTATCCGGGCCGGAGGAACCCTGCCGGACAAAGGTCAACCCCTTCGATTTCTTTTCTGAACTGTTACGTGAGAATTCCGACCAGGTCATCCACATGGTCCTTAATTTTGATGGGAGATTGGATCAGAAAAAGATGCAGTGTGCGGTGATGGAAGCCATTATCAGAGAGCCGGTCTGCAAAAGCAGGCTGGTTGAGGCCAATGATACCCTCTGGTGGGACCCCTCATCCTCGTTGCATACCCGTGATTATTTTTCAGTTCTACAAAAAACAGACCTTGATTCAGCTCTTGCCGACACCCTCTCGGAAATCATTGATCCCACTCATGGTCCCCAGCTGAAAGTTTTTTTATTACAGTCCATCGAGGGCATGGGCGACGTACTGGTTATCAATGCCAGCCACGTTGCCATGGATGGCAGCGGTCTCAAAGATATGGCCCGGCTGATCATGCGACTGTACCACCATCCCTGGGAGGGCTCCTCCTGCACCAGAGATGGAAAACCGGGCTTGAACCGTGAACTGCCACTGATCTCCACGCTCCTGCCATATTCCGATGAGACTGAGGGAAAGGACTGGCACGCACCCGCACGAGACCCGTGGACATTTCCGGCACAGTCCATCGAGACCCAGCGCCAGGTTTTAGCAATTATGATGGTTCCCGGTCCGAGGGTTGCATCCATCCATACAAAACGCAGGGAACTTGGGGTAACAGTGAACGATCTGATGCTTGCGGTTGTTGCCCTCGCCTGTGCAAACCTGGAAATCGAAAAAAATCAACCAGAACGTTCCTTTCTCAATACAATTGACATGAGGCGGTATTGCACGGTATCTGAACGATCGGTGACAAACTACTCGACCGCCTTTGAAGTTCGGATCCCTGTAAGACATACTGATACCTTGTCCAGCCTGTGTGGTGTAGTCCACGAAATAATGGAGAACAAAAAGCGTGATTGCCCGGGTCGGAGAGATGCACTCGATGCAGAACGATTATGGAAATCCGGAGTCTCTACCGCAAGGGAGACATTGCGTAACCGGGAAACGGATCCGGAGAATCACGAGGCCCGCATTCCGATCTTTACAAACACCGGGATTATTAACCTGGATCAGACTAATCACTGGTCCCCCCATGTCACGAATGCCTGCCTGCTCCCGTGTCATGCCCCTCCGCCGGCGATATTTATCGCTGTTTCAACGTTTATGGATACCATGACCATCAGTGTAACTTACCATCGTCCGGCAGTTGCTGATGAACAGGTGCGTTTATTCTTTGAACAGGTGCACAGGATTCTTCCCGGGTACCCCGGTGAGGATGACACCTGGCAGTTGCAATTCGTTTCGTGATCCAAACTCATATCCGGGTCACGCGGAGAGACTCCCGGGGTGGTCCCGGTGATGACGTCAAACAGGTAAAAAAAATGGCTCATTGGCGATGTTTTGCCTTATTAATTTCCTATTCTACCAGGAGAACCGAGTTCGGCGAATAGTCCTCGTAGGTGAAGCTAATACGTCATGCAGGAAAATACTAGATAACTTGTGGAGTGAGAATGACAAACATACTTATCCTCGGAATGACGGAATTTTTTATCGTCCTTTTCGCAGTCCTTGCCTACATGATAAAATACAAAAGGCGGGTTGAAATCATCGCCGGCTATGATGAAAAAATGGTCAGAGATAAATCAGGGCTGGCGAATTTTGTCGGGAATAATCTCATTATCCTGGCGGTCAGTGCACTTCTGGCATTTATTTTTGAACTTCTAAACCCCCAGACGGAATTCCTTGCGTTTCTTGTATTCGCCTCGGTTATTGTTCCCATTATCGGGGTTGGTACCTTTTTCGGTATGCGAAAGTACCTTGTAAGACCAAAGGGGACGTAAAAATGGTGCCCGCATTGAAACTCAAATGGTGTCAATGAGAACCTCTGACTATGCCTAAGGTGACGATAGACCGCGAAAGTTGTATCAGTTGTGCGTCCTGCTGGACGGAATGTCCCTCGTTTTTTTTTGAAAATCCTGACGACTCGTTCTCGATGATCAAGGAAGAATTCAGGAATGGAAAAGACATAAACACGGGTGAAGTTCCGGAAGACCTCGTTGATTGTGTCCAGCAAGCAGCGGATCTCTGCCCGGTGCAGATCATCCATGTGGATGTGAAAGGTCCTCAAAATACCTGAATCCCGGATACTCAATCACGTTGTCAGATTTTGAACCAGCAGGCCTGGGATTTTTCCTGGAGCGAACAGGAGATCGTCAGCCAGGTTTCCGGGCAACCCCCTGTGGTATCACCTGTTTTCGATATGACGATGCGATTTGCAACGCCTGTTCCATGAGCGGGTGGACCTATCGGGTATCCCACGTCACCAGGTCATTGGAATTCTCATGGATCTCTTCAAGTACTGTAGGTTCTGATTTAAATGAAGGGGTGTTCACCTTCTTTGTCACAGGGTACATCTCCATCTCCTCCGGTGGATATGGGGTGAGCATTGTTGCCAGTCCTTCGTCCATGTCGGATGCATGGTCCAGCCACTGATTTTCGTACCGTCGTCTGAGTAGTACCGGCATACGGTTATGGATGGGGAGGACCAGTGAATTCGGTTGGGTGGTAATAATGGTAAAAGACCATACAATCCCACCTTCAGGTGCCTCCCATGAATCACAAAGGCCTGCCATTCCAAAAACTTCCTGGCTTTTCATCCTGAAGTACATCGGTGACTTCCGATTCCCAGACTTTTTCCATTCATAAAAGCCAGTGGCTGGTATGATGCACCGTCCCTTGGAGAGGAGTGCCCGGAACAGTTTTTTTTCGGTAATTCCCTCTGCCCTTGCGTTAATCGGCGCTAAAGTGATTTTTTCCCCTGTTGTCCATGATGGGATAAGGCCCCAGCGCATCATGGACATCCGGGCACTCCCTGTAATAACCGGCACTTCTTCACCTGGTGCAATATTAAACCTGGGCAGAAAGATCCCTGGTGGCTCACTGACCCCGAAGCGTTCAGCCAGGTTACCAATCCTTACGGCGATAGAGAAACGACCGCACATCATTCACTGGTAGTAGCGAAAAGCGGATAATAGTTTCCGGGAACAAAAAACGTTATCGGGTACACGATGCAGTGGATTTAATGCTGGTGCGGCAGAAACAAAAAAAATGTGTTCCCGGAAAGGATAACTGCAACGGAAAGCCAGGGTGTTATTATGTACCTTTTTCCCTTGCAATACCGTCAATCCGACGTTTTACATTCTCATGATGCAGGTTTTTTTCTGTCAGGTATTCTTTGTACACGCCGTCTCTCAATGGGATCGCCTCAAACTGCATCAGAAACTCCTTCATCAGACCATGTTTATAGATGAGGTTGAGGGCGGTACTGGTGATCTCTTCATAGGCCTTGCTATGTGCATGAGCGGCATCCATCCGGTACTTTTGCATATATGCCGTGCAGAGACAATCTACCACGAGATTAAAATAAAGAATCATGCTTTCTTTATCCGCGTTGGAGATTCGTTCAGCTTCAATTTCTACGTCAGCCCAGAAACCGTGGATAATCACGACGAGATTTTCAAATTCTTCATCAGAAATGGTAGTACCACCACGGCTCACAATCTCCCGGACAAATGAACGTATCTCGTCGTCATCCATAAATTTCCCTCCCGTGATCACCAATGGTACACCACTTCCGGGTAATATAAATTCGGTGGTGTGATCAGGATTAGCAAAGAAAACTACTCACGCATCTTCCTGTACCGATTCTGGAATTGGTAAGAAAACGGGTGATACGGTTTGGAGTGCCTGTTTCATTTGTGTTGGTCCAACCAGCAAACATCAGAATTTAGCATAAAGAAATGACGGCGTTCATTTTGCCTGCTGATGATGTGGATATCATGCGGTTTTATCCGGATAATCCCTGCAGGCCTCTACTCAACCAAAAAAATAATCCACTCAATAATGTATAAATATGTACAAAGAAGAGTACTAATATGCAAACTAAAATCCTTCTTGATGAGGACCAGATACCCAAACGGTGGTATAATGTCCAGGCGGATCTGAAAACCCCGCTGGACCCGCCTCTTCACCCCCAGACCCAAAAACCAATTGGGCCTGAGGACCTTTCTGCCATCTTCCCGATGGACCTGATACGGCAGGAAGTGACCACTGACCGGTATATCGACATCCCCGAAGAAGTACAGGAAGTATTCCGCCTCTGGAGACCGAGCCCGCTGTACCGCGCGTTCCGGCTTGAAAAATTCTTAAAGACTCCGGCAAAAATTTACTACAAGTGGGAGGGAGTCAGCCCTGCAGGGAGTCACAAGACCAACACCTCGATTCCGCAGGCATATTATAATATGAAGGCAGGGATTGAGCGAATTGCCACAGAAACCGGTGCGGGCCAGTGGGGTTCGGCGATGTCCTTTGCCACCATGCTCTACGATCTCGAATGTACCGTCTACATGGTCAGATCGAGTTATACCCAGAAACCATACCGGAAGTCGATGATGCATGTCTGGGGTGCCGAGTGCATACCCAGCCCGAGTACCAGGACAAATGCAGGGCGGGCAATGCTTGAAAAAGATCCTGATACCCCTGGAAGCCTTGGTATGGCCATATCAGAGGCAGTTGAAGATGCGGCATCCCGCAAGAACACCAATTACGCATTAGGCTCGGTGTTGAACCATGTCTGCCTCCACCAGACCGTGATCGGCCTCGAATGCCGTGAGCAGCTTGCCATGGTCGATGACTACCCGGACGTCGTGATCGGGTGTGTCGGCGGCGGGTCAAATTTCGCCGGGATCTCGTTCCCGTTTGCCGGGGACAAACTGAGCGGGAAGCACAAGGATGTGGATATCATCGGCGCTGAACCTGCGTCCTGTCCCACGCTGACAAAGGGGTTGTTTACGTACGACCTGGCGGACGAAGCCGGTTACACCCCGCTGCTCAAGATGTTCACGCTTGGGCACGATTTTGTCCCGCCCTCCATGCATGCGGGAGGTCTCCGCTACCATGGAGACTCTCCGATCGTCTCCCGCCTTGTACATGACGGGGTGATGCGTGCAGTCTCGTACCACCAGGGGGAAGTCTTTGATGCAGCCCAGACCTTTGCCCGCACTGAAGGGATCATCGTCGCCCCAGAGACGTCACATGCGGTAAAATCTGCGATTGATGAGGCCCTCGCCTGTAAAAAGACCGGGGAGGATAAAACAATTCTCTTTAACTGTTCAGGGCATGGGAATTTTGATATGTCTGCATACGACGCGTATTACGAGGGGAAACTGGTTGACTATGAATACCCGGATGCGCTGATCAAAGAAGCCATCTCCCGGATACCGAAAATTTCATGACCTCTCTTTTTTTATGCGTCGCATCGGTTTTCTTATAAACCCTGTCGCTGGCATGGGTGGTGCGGTAGGGCTCAAGGGAACTGATGGAAATGTTGAAGAAGCCCGCCGTCGCGGAGCATTGCCTGAGGCCCAAAACAGGGCGAAGGTTACGCTCGCCCTGCTTGCCCGTGAGTCCGGGATCATGTTCGTTACCTGTTCAGGTCCGATGGGTGAGGACGCCCTCGTCAAGGCAGGAGTTCAGAACTATCAGATCCTCTATCATTACCGCGGTGACAGTAGTGCCAGGAATACCCGGCAGGCAGCAATGGCGTTTAAAAACGCCGGTACGGACCTGATCATGTTTTGCGGAGGTGATGGGACTGCCCGGGATATATTTGATGCGATCGGCCGGGACCTGCCGATCCTTGGGATCCCTGCCGGTGTCAAGATGTACTCCGCCGTTTTTGCCATTGATCCCATAACGGCCGCCGAACTCATCAGGAGTGATGATGAACCCGTCCTGCGTGATTCCGAGATCATGGATATCGATGAAGAAGCATACCGGGCCGGGCAACTAAAAGTACGGTTGTACGGAATCGCCCGTACACCAGGATCGGAAGGAAAAGTCCAGATTCATAAGCAGGTGTTTGAAGAAAGGGATGAAGAGAGAGCTAAAATGGAGATTTCGCGGTTTATACATGAAATCATGATCCCTGATGTGCTCTATGTCCTCGGTGCAGGGACCACAACAGAAGCAATTGCCCGGGATATAGGAGTGAATAAGACTCTGCTCGGTGTTGATGCAATAAAAAACGGTTCAACTGTGGCCACCGATATGAACGAAAAAACCCTCTGGGATTTGCTTCGGCAAGAACATGAGGCGAAAATTATCATCAGCCCGATTGGTGCACAAGGGTTCATACTTGGGCGCGGTAACCAGCAGATCAGTGCCCGGATCGTCCGACGGGTAGGGTGTGGCAACATTATCGTGGTCGCAACGCCCCACAAACTCAGGGAAACCCCGGTACTCTACGTTGATTCCGGGGACTCAGTGCTCGACGCAGAGTTTGGTGATACAGTTCTTGTGGTCTCCGGTTACCAGATGGCCCAGCGAAAACGAATCTACCAGAACGAAACTATTCAGCGGAAGGTTAAAAGTTCCGGAACACATGAAAATCCAGACCGCCCGGTGACCTGATATCCAACCGGGCTCACTTTCAGGGAAGGTGGGACCAGTCATGTTCAACTTGAGGCGATACATATTGAGTACCCAGTCCAGACCAATCATGTTAATTCAGCTTGAGTATCAGAATCCGGCAATAACACAAGGATGATTTCTATGCAATTCCGTAAAGTCCCTAAAAATGGCGATCAATTATCTGCACTCGGTTTTGGAGCAATGCGTCTGGCAACCAGGCGGGGTAGTATCGACGAAGAACGTGCCACGCGGCAGATCCGTGACGCAATCGATAGCGGGATCAACTATATCGATACGGCAGCTCCCTACCATGGTGGGGAAAGTGAACGGTTTCTCGGGAGGGCGCTTTCGGACGGTTACCGGGAGAAGGTAAAACTCGCTACCAAACTACCCCCGTGGAGTGTAAAAACTCACGAGGATATGGACCGGATACTTGATATACAACTCAAAAAACTCGAAACCGATCATATCGATTATTACCTCCTCCACTCCCTCGAATTCAGTCACTGGAAGCGATTACTTGAACTCGGGGTCCTGGAATTCCTGGACTCAGCAAAGGCAGCCGGGAAAATAATCAATGCCGGTTTCTCCTTCCACGGGGACCGCAGAACATTCATGGAGATCATCGATTCCTATGACTGGGTCTTCTGCCAGATCCAGTATAATTTCCTTGATGAATTAAACCAGGCCGGAACGGAAGGGCTCCGATATGCCGCTTCAAAGAACATCGCGGTCATGGTCATGGAGCCCCTGCGGGGCGGGATGTTAGCAGGAAAACTCCCGAAAGAGGTTGGGCAGATCTACAGCCACGCGAAAACCAAGCGGTCTGCAGCGGAATGGGCACTCCGGTGGGTAGGGAACCACCCGGAAGTGACCGTTGTCCTGTCTGGGATGAATAACGAAGACCATATCGCGGAGAACCTGAAAACATGCGAGGATGCGCTGCCCGGTTCCATGACGACCGATGAACTGGTTATGATAGAAAAGGTAACGGCCACGTATAAGAGGTTGATGAAAGTGGGTTGTACTGCTTGTGGCTACTGCATGCCCTGTCCATTCGGGGTAAATATCCCGCAATGCTTTTTCCTGTATAACGATTACCACATGGGCGGAAACCGCCTGATGGCACGAGGGTTTTATGGGCTGGGACTGATGGGAAGCATGGGAAAGCGGACTGATGCGTCCCTCTGCCGGAACTGCGGCAAATGTGTAAAGGCCTGTCCCCAGAAAATCAGGATTCCAGAAGAGTTAAAAAATGTCAGGAGTACCTTGGGGGGGCTCCGCACGAGGGTGATGATCCCGTTCATCAGGTTGATGTTCTCATCAGAAGTGAAGGAATAACTGAAATTTCTTTTTAACCTTGCGCTCCCGGAGAAATTTGTCACGTGAATTTGGGAAACCCGTTTTTTCTTTGCTACCAACTACCATCTCATCAATCATCGTTTGGTCCAGGCGTATCGCGGCCAATTGGGTGGCGATAATTTTATTGGTACATTAAGAAAAAATGTGCAGATTCTACGGCCTGGGTGC
>CAIJED010000258.1 GCA_903819595.1 uncultured Methanomicrobiales archaeon
ATCCATTCTACCTTCACTATGAAAAACAAGCGGGCAGTTGAGCTAAAAAACGAAGGGAATGAGTACTTTAAAAGCGGGGATTATGATAATGCCCTGCAATGCTATGGAAGAGCAGTTGAACTCGACCCCGACTACCGTGACGCCTGGAATAATATTTATGTTACACTCCAGAAGCAGGAGAGAACAGGCGAAGCAATAAAATGTAAGGAAATCCTGGATAAACTCATTCTGGACCCGAAAACTCAGCCGAAATCGCTTGGGGTAAAACATTTTTCCCTCATACAGAAAATTTTCATCGTCGTGATAACAATTATGCTCGTTATCGTGGTAATTTTCGCAACTGAAACCGTTATGGGTGTGGGAGCCAGGAGATCAGGACCGGCCCCCATTGAAAATACCATCACTTCCCTGGTTGCTTTGAGCCCGGTAAGCCTCAATATGGCAGGAGCCAGCTCTTCAGGTATCGGTATCCCCAGTTCTTCGGACATTATTTCAGGTTCGTTTGACACGGTTGAGAAATCACTGGCAGCGATTAGTCCAATAGGACTGGATATCACAGTCAATAATACATCCGGTGCAATTACGACAGGTCTACCCTGACAATTACCCCATGCTTTTGGAACCTGTAACCCCAAGATTCCATGGCTTACACAATTCAGGCTGGATTTCACACACAACACACCCTTGCCAGAACATTGTTTTATACGGGGTCAACTACGTTAAACTCGATAGGAATGTTCCAATTGATCATCGGACAAGAGCATAACATCACCTTCCGGTGTCAACAATAGATATCCGCAGATCTGGAGGCCGTTGTGTTTCGTTCGCCAGGCAACCTGCACTCAGAAAATCTGGTCTTAATAAAATCTTTTGGACAAGGTTTGTCCCCCTGGATTCTAGCGATCTTGAATGGTACATTCCACCGGCGAAGGCACATCCCTCAACGGTGTTTTTCCCGAGAACGCCCCACCCCGACTATTATCCCAAATACCCAATGTGTGAATGGCAATAATTGGTGGAAATGTTTCAAAAATTAGTGAATTGGGTCCGGTGAGTGGGACCCAAATATCATCAAACGAAGGGGTGATGTGATCTGTTGCGGCCCTTTGGATCCTGAAGCATCTTCCCCTTCCGGTCAGGGTATTCAGAACATCGGGTGACAGGGCCGCCGGTGCAGAACTTCATCCTACCTTAAACCGGGTCAATTCTTTCGAGACATTATTCACAATGGTGTTTACGCCACCCATGACCTCAGTGATCTGATCAATCGATGCCGAGGCTTCTTGTGAAGCGGCTGCTGCATCCATTGCGTCTTTTGCCGTTGCCTGCACCATCCCATGGACTTCGTTGACACTCGCGGTGACTTCTTCAACCGTGGCTGCCTGTTCTTCGCTGGCACTCGCTACTTCGACGATGTTCTTATTGATATCCTCAATGGACCTGGCAATATCCTTAAATGATCTGAGCGTCTGGCTGAGTGCTTCACTTCCGGCTTTTACTTCACGGTTTGATGATGCCACCGCTTCACCAGCTGCCATTGATTTTTTCTGGAGTGTCCCGATCATTTCGGCAATATTCTCAGCTGATGCACGTGACTCCTGGGCAAGTGATTTCACTTCTGTGGCAACAACGGCAAAGCCCCTGCCCGCTTCTCCTGCACGGGCAGCTTCAATCGCCGCATTGAGGGCGAGGAGATTCGTCTGATTCGCAAGGTCACTGATTAATTTGACGATTTTTCCAATTTTCTCCATCTCTTCCTTGATATCACCAATAATTTTATCAACCTCGTTTGAAGAAGTGGTGATACTTTGCATTCCCCGCTCCGCCTGTTCGGCTAGGCCAGTACCTTTCACACTCAGCGTGTTGGCATCATCGGTAAGTTGTGATACCTTTTCTGCCTTCTGTGCAACTTCAGTCACTGTCTGGTTCAGGTCTTCCATTGCACGTAATACCTGTGTAATACCTTCGTTTCCTCGTTCGGCATTATTACTTACACCCTGGGCGTTCTTTGCGATCTGTTCGGATCCTGATGATACTTCCTCAATACTGGCATTTGCTTCTTCCGCACTCGATGCAAGGTCCATGACCTGCTGATTAATCACGATAACTGCTTTGGAGACTTCGATACCAATATTATTGAGGGCTGTTTTGAATTTGATAAAGTCGCCCTCCATCTGAAGATTTTCGTCCACCCGGGCAGCAAAGTTACATTTTGCAAATTCGTTTGCAATACGCATTGCTTCGTTGAGTGGTCCACCGACTGCATCAAGGGTTGCATTCATGCCCTCTACGATCTTCCGGTATTCACCTTTATGTTTCTGGCTATCGGCACGTGTCTTAAGCCTTCCTTCGACTGATGCCTTTGTCAGCATATTGGCGTCATCAGTAAGTGTCTGAAGGGAATCGAATGTCCTGATAAAAGCCGGTACTAACCGATCGCCTTCCGACCGTTTCCCTAGCTTACGCATTCCCTCTGCTTCCGTAAGGTCCCCGTCACTGATCTTTACCAGAAGGTCGGCAATGTGGTTAGACCGGTCCCGCATGGAATTAACACTTGTCTTGACTTCGGCAAATACACCCTGGTACGTGCCTTCCACTCCTTTGGAATAGTCATTTAGTGCCATCCGGGCAAGCACGGTATTTGACTCAACGAGACCCTGCAATCCATCTATACAGGCATTCAGGTTATTCTTAATCTCGTTGAAATCCCCTGAGTACTTATCGATAATCTTCTGCGGGATCTCCCCCTTGCTGATCCGATCGAGATATTCTGCCGCCACATTGAGGGGCCCGATAACTGCATCAAGTGTTGCATTTACGCCTTCGACAATTTTTCTGAAGTCCCCGAGGTGTTTTGTCACATCTGCCCGTGTATCAAGTTTCCCATCCACTGCAGCTTTCGCGAGCATGTTCGCATCGGTAATCATGTTGGAAAGAGCATGCTGGACATCAGCCAGGTCATTATTGATCCCCGCGAAATTTTCATGAGCTGCCCTGGTACTTTCTGTTGGTGAGGCGAGGGTCAAGTTAAATGAGATATTCCCCGTGGCAAGCATCCCAAGATTCGCAGAGAGAGTGGCAAGATACGCATCGGTGAACTCCGCCAGTTCCATTTTTGCCAGGTCTTCTTTCCGTTTTTCAGTGTTGTCCTGGTATGTTGCCATCATGCTGACAATCTGCCCATCTTTATCGAGGAGTGGGATGATAGTCTGCCCAAGGTACTTGACTCCGGTTGGGAACTCGACAACGATATCCCCGATAACACCTTTTTTTGTAGTGATCGCTTCCTTGATCCCATGGCCACCCTTTTCCAGGACCTTGAACTCTTTCATACTCATTTTCTGGAGGCGTTCCTCGGTCCATCCGCAAAGTGTGAGAAAGGCTTCATTTGCAAGTTTTATCTCGAGGTCAGTTGAAAAAATGATCAGGGGCATGGGATTCTGCATGATCATGGTAAAAGCAAGTTGCTTCTGTTTCCTGGCTTCGTCAATGGCCTTCTTTCGCTTAATATATTCTTCTATTTCACGGTTAATCGCAGGCACCAGGCGGGTATAGTTCCCTTTCATCACGAAATCATGGGCCCCTGCTTTCATTACAGAAATTGCAGTTTCCTCACCCATGACGCCTGATATTACGATGAACGGTATCCCGACTTTCATCTCTTTTGCGAGTTGTAACGCAGGGAGTGCTCCAAAGTTTGGGATCGAATAATCACAAAGAATGACGTCCCACATCTGACGCCCCAGCGCAGCTCGCATCTGGGAATCAGTATCAACGCGTTCATGTCTGAACTTCATTCCTGCATGGGTCAGTTCATGCACAAGCAGCTGCGCATCATCCGGCGAATCTTCAACAATCAGAATATATATTTCCTTATCCATTTCCTCACCGTTCCATGTTGATTATCACCCTTTCCGGGGATATATCTATTTGAATGCTTTTACTATCCATATTTTATAAGCCAACATGTAAATTCCTATTGACTTTATTCTGTATGTACGAGGTGACTTTTATGCAGAGACTGAAACAACTATTCCCTCATTCGCTATCGACTTCAATACGTCTTCCCGTGAGATCCATTAACCCGTGTAAAGGACACCGCATAACAGCGATACCCACGAATTCAGTTTTTTATGGAATTGAAATACGGCTTAATTCTGTTTCATCGTCACTCATATCACCCACGCAATGTTCCCCGGAATGAACGTTATTTTCCTTTTTGTCATTTCAATTGAATACCGGGTTGGCTCTTTTCTTTTTTCGCAATAACA
>CAIJED010000259.1 GCA_903819595.1 uncultured Methanomicrobiales archaeon
AGTCGGCGGTCCATTCCTGATGCGGTACAATCCTCCCTGGACACCCGGTTTCCTGCGACGGAATGAGGTGGCAGTGGAGATAACGAGATAGCGATCGTTATTGCAGGGATAGAACACCGAATTTATTCTCTCCTTTGATTCGGTTTCTCATTCTTTTTTTTAAATATTACAGCATTTATGTTGTGTATTTTTAAAAGATCCAAGGCCTTCCTTTAGTTTGTCAATATTAGAAAATGACGTTACTAGCATCCTTCAATAGAAGAAGAAAGGTATATTTTTACCAGGACAGAAAAGATCGCACACCAGTGTGTGGCTCATCATTGCCCACAAAATACAATTCACTATAGACAACCATCTCCCCGGCTGGAAGTCGGTCGGTGCAAAGGCCTCGCCCAGGTGGGTGCGGGAACGATGACCGTCGCCAGGGTATCCCTGAAAATTACCATAAAAATAATTCTTTTACCCTACCCGGGACT
This sequence comes from uncultured Methanomicrobiales archaeon, assembly GCA_903819595.1. Taxonomy (GTDB): domain Archaea; phylum Halobacteriota; class Methanomicrobia; order Methanomicrobiales; family Methanospirillaceae; genus CAIKOD01. The sequence goes on from CAIJED010000259.1 coordinate 477, forward strand.
GCCGAAATGAAAAGTATGGCGTTTAAGACACCCGGAACGGGATAAAGCCCAAATAAAGGCCTATTATTGGCGGAATAGGAATAAAATCGCTCTAAAAGCGTGGGAACGTTACCGGCGGAAAAAGAAGGCCAAATCGGGCTCAACTAACGAATGAAAGCGGAAGAAGTCAGGTAAGGAGGGGTAATATTACCCCTATTTGTAGAGATTTTTTGATAATTAGGGGAGATTTGGGGTTTTTCTGAGTTTTTTTAGGAATAGGTTTGTCATGTCCGGTAGCTCAATGTCGAAAGGTATGTGTTCATAGACAGACAAGGGTATGTAATGCCAGATCAACTCCGGATTCTCTACGTTGATGACGAACTCTCCCTGCTCGATCTTGGCAAACTATTCTTGGAGGAATCCGGTCGTTTCAACGTTGAAATCATTTCTTCTGCACCCGCTGCACTTACCCTTCTGAATACCAGGAAATACGATGCCATCATCTCCGACTACCAGATGCCGGGGATGGATGGTATCGGATTTTTAAAGAGCGTAAGGGCTTCGGGCAATGCTATCCCGTTTATCCTGTTCACGGGAAGAGGACGTGAAGAGATTGTTATCCAGGCCCTAAACGAAGGAGCGAATTTTTATCTCCAGAAAGGTGGCGAGCCCGAAGCGCAGTTTGCCGAACTGGTCCATAAAATCCAGATCGCAGTCGAACATCACCGGGCCGCAGAAAAAATAAAGGCACTAAACAGGTTATATTCAGTACTTTCAGCAACCAATAAAGCTATTTTTCGTATCCAGACAAAGGGAGAATTTTTTTCAGAAATTTGCAGAATTCTCGTCGAAACCGGGGGATTCCGTATGGCCTGGATTGGGTTTGCTGACCCGGTGCAAAACCTCATCCGACCGGCTGCCTCAGCCGGGCACGTCGATGGATACCTTGATAGCGTCAATATCTCCACCGAAGATGTCCCTGAGGGCCGTGGGCCGACCGGCACAGCATTCCGGGAAGGCAAATACTACTGGTCTAATGATATTACACAGGATCCACGGATGGAACTGTGGCGCAAAAAAGCCCTGAAACGCGGTTACCTCGCAAATGCGGCATTCCCCTTTGCCCTAGGGACAAAAAATGCCGGTGTTCTATCAGTTTATGCCCCGGTCACCGGATTTTTTGATGCGCCGATCATCGATCTCCTGGATGAGTTATCCGTTGATATCTCGTTTTACCTCGGGGCAATAGACGAACAGGCGAATCGGAAATCTGCAGAACAAAACCTCCAGCAAGAACAGTTGTTCTCGAAATCGGTATTGGACAGCCTTCCCGGCATCTTCTATCTTTACACCTACCCGGAATGCCGGTTGATACTCTGGAACAAACAGCACGAGGTGCTGCTGGGTTATGAGACAGGAGAGATGAAAGGACGTCACATTACCGACTGGCATGCCCCGGAAACCAAAGAATTGGTAATGAACGCTATAGAAAGTGTAATGAAGACAGGGCAGGGTTCGATGGATGCGCTCCTGTTGACGAAATACGGTCACACGGTGCCATTTTTCCTGACCGGAGTCAGATTTGAGGCAAATGGAGAGCTCTATGTAATGGGGATCGGCATAGACGTTACGGAGCGCAAACGTGCGGAAGCGGACCTTCGGGTGAGCGAGGAAGCGCTTTCAGCCATGCTGAACGGGATCACTGAATCAGCATTCCTTATGACCCCGGAAGGTATCGTCATTGCGGCAAATGAAACCGTTGCAAGACGACTCGGAATGAAACAGGTCGATGACCTGGTTGGTCAGAATGCATTAAAGCTTCTTTCTGAAGACGTCCAAATGAGCCGGGAGATCAAGATAAGGGAAGTAATTCAGTCCGGTCTACCGGTACATTTTGAGGATGTCCGGGAGGGCAGGGTTATTTCCCAGACGGTCTACCCAGTTAAAGACCCGGATGGTTTTATTCGCCGGCTGGCAATTTTTGGGGTTGACGTTACCGATCGGAAGCTGACTGAAGAAGCCTTGCATGAAACCGATGCAAGGTTGAGGTTTGCACTCCGTTCTGCTAAGTCAGGAACCTGGGACTGGGACTTCCCTACCGGGAAACTCGTCTGGTCCCCGGAGTTCTATGAACTGTTCGGTCTGCCCCAGGAGGTCCCACCGTCTTTTAAAACATGGGTTGCAGCTCTGCACCCGGAAGATCGCAAACCGTCCATGGAGAAGATCGATCAGTCAGTAAAAGATCATAAGGATCTCTGGAACGAGTTCCGCGTTCTCCTTCCGGAAGGGGGCTTACGCTGGATCGGGGCTGCAGGCAGCACATCCTATAATGATCAAGGTGAACCGCTGCGCATGAGTGGGATATGTATTGATATCTCCGAGCGTAAGCAGGCCGAAGAAGCATTGCGGGAGAGCGAAACACAGTATCGACTTCTCGCAGATAACGCAACCGATGTGATCTGGACTCTCGACCTGGATGGTTCATTTACCTACATCAGCCCTTCGATCTTCCAACTCCGGGGATATACCCAGGAAGAAGTGATGCAACAGTCACTTCGTGAGGTGATGTCAGAAGGATCACTTGGTACCGTTCAGGAAATGATGCAAAGGATGTTGGAAGACGTCAAATCAGGGGTTATCCCAGCCCCGGAAGTAATTGAAGTTGAGCAGCCCCGCAGGGATGGATCATTCGTATGGACTGAATCTATCGCCCGGTTGTTAGTCGATGCAACCGGAATACCTACAGAATTTATCGGCGTCAGCCGTAATATCACGGAACGCAAGCGGGCAGGAGAGGAACTTTTAAGGAAAAACGAAGAACTCAATGCCTCATATGAACAAATCGCTGCAACCGAAGAGGAACTCCGTAACAATCTGGATGAACTGACCCGGCAGGAACAGGCACTGCGGGAGAGCGAGGCCAATCTACGTGCAATTCTCGATGCAACGCCGTTTCCCGTTGCCTTGGTCGATCTCCAGGATAACAATATCAATTACTGGAGCCGCAACGCCCTCACCAAGTTCGGACATACTGCCCCCACTGCACCTGAGTGGTATCAGCTGGCATACCCTGATCCCGGTTACCGGCAAGAGGTGATTGACCGGTGGAAACCGTACCTTGAACAGGCAAAACTATCCGGCCAACCGGTCAACACGGGTGAATACCGGGTTACCTGCCGCGATGGAACGGTCCGCATCTGCGAGCTGTACGCCACGTTTCTGGCAGACAAACTTGTTGTCACGTTCAATGATGTCACTGAACGTAAACAGGCAGAAAAGGCACTCGGTGCGAGAGAAGAACAATACCGCACCCTTCTTGATTCTGCAGGGATCGGGATCGCGTACTGGAGTTATGACGGTGTCCTCCTCCATATGAATCGCCAGGGTTGTCTGAATATGGGACTCGATGACTGTAGGAAGATTATCGGGAAAAATATCCGGGATCTTTCCCCTTCCGGTCCAGAAAATGAGTATTTTCTCAAACGGATTAGGAACATGCATTATTCGGAAACGGATACTCATTACGAAGATGAAGTTCCCATGCCCGCCGGCCGGAGATGGTTCCTCTCCACATTCTCCAATGTTAAAGATGATAAAGGAACAAAGACCGGTGTCCAGATCCTGTCAGTGGACATAACTGAAAGAAAAATGGCAGAGGAACTGCTCCGGGAGAGTGAGGGACGGCTCCGGATGCTTTCCGATGCTGCCTTTGAAGGTATCATGATTCACGACAAGGGTGTCATCGTAGACTCCAACCTACGGTTTGCTGAAATGTTCGGTTACACACCAGAAGAGATCGTCGGCCGCAATGGGTTTGAATTTATGCTCACTTCTGACTCCCGGGATGCCATCTCCAAATGGAGAGAGTCAGGGTTGATAGGATCGTTCGATGTTACCGGTATCAGGAAGGACGGCAGCTTGTTCTATGGCGAGACCACCTCCGGTCCCGTACTCTGGCAGGGAAAACAACACGCAATCGTCAAGATGCGGGATATCACCGAGCGCAAACTGCGGGAGGAGACCCATGCATTCCTTGTTCAGAGCGGTTACCCTGGTTCCGGGGAAGATTTCTTTAATTCACTGGCCCGGTACCTTGCAGAACATTTGAATATGGACTACGTCTGCATCGATACCCTGGAAGGAGACGGCCTGACCGCTCAGACGGTTGCTGTGTACAATGATGGGAAGTTCGACACAAACGTACGGTACGCGTTAAAAGATACTCCGTGCGGAGTTGTTGTTGGAAAAACCATCTGTTGTTTTTCTGACGAGGTCTGCCGGTTGTTTCCCAACGATCCGGCACTTCAGGACCTCGGGGCCAGGAGTTATATCGGGACCACGCTCTGGAGTTCTGAAGGCAAACCCATAGGACTGATTGCGTTGATCAGGCGCAAGCCTCTGCAGAACCCCGAACTGGCGAAAGCGGTGCTCGAAATGGTGGCTATGCGGGCAGCCGGAGAACTGGAGCGGAGGCTTGGGGAGAAGGCGCTGCAGGAAAGTGAAGAGAAATACCGGATGTACATCGACCATTCCCCTGAAGGGGTCTTTATCGTGGATGCGGACGGCAACTACACGGATGTAAATCCGTCTGCATGTTTGATGCTCGGCTACAGCCGCGAGGAATTTCTGGTTCGCTCCGTCCGTGATATGGTACCTCCCGATCACCTCTCCAATAGTCTCTCCAGATTCTCGAAGTTAAAGGAAACCGGAATACTGATGACAGAATTATTGCTGATTAAAAAGAACGGAGACCTTTTACCGGTTATCTTAAACGCTGTCAAAATGCCGGATGGGAAATACCTGGGTTTTTGCACTGACATTACCGAGCAGAAGCGGGCAGAGGATATGCTCAGGACCTTAACAACCCACCTCATCCATGCCCAGAAGATTGGCCACGTCGGGAGTTTCGATTTCAACATCCCGGAGAATAAAGTTATATGGTCGGAAGAGATGTTCAGTATTTTCGGCCAGGAACCGCAGGCATCCCCCCTCTCCATCGAACATGTCCGGAAGATGATCCATCCCGATGACCGCGAACTTCAGAGGGAACAGACCGAGAAGATCATGGAGACCGGGAGCTATGAATTTGAACACCGGCTCATCAGGCCTGACGGGGATATCCGGTGGATTGCCGGCAGGGCCGAGATGGTGGAGTATGATGCGGCGAATGCCCCGGTCCGCATGCTCGGAACGATGCAGGACATCACCGATCGGAAGCGTTTTGAAGAGGTTATCCGTGAATCGCGCCAGATCCTGGATGCGATCATCAACACTATACCTGCAAGGGTCTTCTGGAAAGATAAGGATCTAACCTATATTGGCTGCAACACCCAGTTCGCCCGTGATGCAGGCTTTGAAAAACCTGAGGATGTTATCGGAAAGGATGATTACACGATGAGCTGGCGCGAACAGGCGGAACTGTACCGGGCTGATGACCGTCTTGTTATTGAGAGTGGAAGACCCCGGCTCCTAATCGAGGAGCCGCAGACCACCCCCTCCAGAGAAAAGATCTCCCTCCTGACCAGTAAAGTCCCCTTAAAGGATGCAACCGGTGAGATTATTGGTGTCCTGGGAACCTATCTGGACATCACTGAGCGCAAAAAGGCGGAAGAAGTGCTCCAGCGGACGAATAAAAAGCTTAACCTCCTTTCCAGCATTACCCGGCACGACATCACCAACCAACTCGCAGTACTGATGGGGTATCTCACTATCCTGGAAAAGAAACAGCCCGACCACACACTCAGCGAGTATTTCAGCAGGGTCAAAACCACCGCAGAACGGATCTCCTCCATGATCCGGTTTACTCAAGAATACGAAGCGATCGGTGTGAATGCCCCTGCATGGCAGGAGTGCCGTAAACTCGTAGACACTGCGGTAAAACAGGCCCCGCTCGGAAAGGTCATCGTGAAGAACGACATCCCTGCCGGAAAGGAAATTTTCGCCGATCCGCTGGTCATGAAAGTCTTTTACAACCTGATGGACAATGCAGTGCAATACGGGGGAAAGATCACGAAGATCAGGTTCTATATTGAGGAATCCGGTGATGACCATATCATTGTCTGTGAAGATGATGGCGAGGGTATCCGTGCAGATGAGAAGGAGAAGATATTCGAGCGGGGATATGGGAAGAACACGGGCCTTGGTCTGGCCTTATCAATAGAGATCCTGTCCATAACCGGCATAACGATCAAAGAGACCGGTGAACCGGGCAAGGGTGCACGGTTCGAGATAACGGTGCCGAAAGGAATGTACCAGGTCATGGGAAATCCAGTATAATTAAAGATGCACGCAGTGTTCTCCATAGTTTGAATACAATCCGGTACAATAAATTTATAAGTTTTTCAAAACTTGCATTAAAATACACCCCATTTGCAATGTAGTATTTCAAAAAATAAATGCCTCGTATTTCGGGGATTATATTTGAAAATATTCTGATTTTTTATGGTTTTATAAAGTGTATTTTTTTATTTATCTGATGCTTTCGAGCTTGTGTTTGAGGACATCAACTGCCTTCTTGACATCTACAAGGTTCTTGCCACCCGCCAGAATGATTTTTCCGGAAGAGAAGATAAGAACGACGATTTTGGGATCTATGATCCTGTATACAAGCCCGGGGAACTGTTCGGGTTCGTACTCGATATTTTCGACATTGAACGTGACGGCTACCCTGTTGAGATTGATTTTAATACCGAGATCGTATGAACAGACCATGTTGGTGATTGTAACTTTTGGCTCTTTGATGGTGTCAATACCTGCGTCATTCAAAGACTTGATAATGATAGCAAGTCCTTCTGTGAGGGCCTCATTGCTACGGCTGCCGGTTAGTACGATCTTGCCCGATGAAAAGATCAGGGACGCAAGTTTTGGTTCCTGGATACGATATACTGCACCAGGGAACCGTTTTGTATTAAGTTCGCAGCCCTCGACCTTATTTGACAACTCAACAAGATCAATAGAATCGGCGATGACACCGGCTGCAACAATATTCACAATCTTCAAAGATTCGTACTTTTTATCAGACATCCATTAACCTATGATTTTCCATGAAAAACCCCCGTACAAGAAGTGCGATATCATAAGCCGAAAGCGGATTAGAATCCCACATTAGGGTATTGTCTGAGGGGGGTTGCACCTCAATTTAACAGGTAGAATATCACTTGGATGTGCAAAACGTATAT
>CAIJED010000260.1 GCA_903819595.1 uncultured Methanomicrobiales archaeon
ATCTCCGTACATTAGGGTGATAAGTCCGAATGATAGGAACGTTTGAGAAAAACCGGGCAGTCCGATAGTATATTCAGGTCTAATGAGGAATCGACAGCATAAGGCCCGGATTACTTCCGGATTTACTTATACAATCAAGCACTTTCTAAGTATACATACTGCATACATACATCGATTCTTCTCAAATGCGTAAACTTAACTTAACTTAAGACCGCGATTATATGGTAGGTAAACCAACAGTATAGCTAAAAGAATTGTGGTGAATTATTGGGACGGAAAGCTGGAGAATTTGTGCGACAGGATCGGGGGTATGATGGCTTTATCCCCAATCCTTTACCGCCGGATATTGAATACGATGATGAATTGCGCCTTCTTCTCAGAAAGGCCGATGCAGCCCTGGCCCGCCTTGACGGGGTAACCGAAGTCCTCCCGAATCCCGATATCTTTGTTGCAATGTATGTAAAGAAAGAAGCATTGCTATCCGCCCAGATTGAAGGGACTCAGGTCTCGCTTCAGGGAGTGCTGGAATTCGAAGCAAACCTCAGGCCAAAGGAGGATATCCGGGATATCAGGGAAGTGATCAATTACATACGGGCCATGAATGATGGCGTTCTTCACCTTTCGAGTGGTGACCTGGACCTTGCGTTGATCAACGAGTCCCATAAGACGCTGATTACCGGGACGAGGGGGTCAGATAAAAATCCCGGCAGATACAAGGACAAACAGAATTTTCTGGGAACCCCGGGTGGATCAATCTTACAGGCATCGTTTATTCCGCCGCCACCGGCAAAAATTGAACAGTTGATGGGGGAACTTGAAAAATTTATCAAAGAAAAAGACAAGCTGCCGGTACTCATCAAAATTGCACTGATTCATGCACAGTTTGAAACGATCCACCCCTACCTTGACGGTAATGGGAGGATGGGCAGGCTTCTTATCACGTACTACCTCTATTGGACAAAATCGCTGTCGAGGCCACTACTCTACCTGAGTTTCTATCTCAAAAAATACAAACCGGAATACGCTGAACATCTCAACAAGGTCCGGTTTCATGATGACTGGGAGGCCTGGCTGAAATTTTTCTTACAGGGGGTTATCGAAGTATCAGAGAATGCCATCCAGTCTGCAAGGGAGATTATCGCGCTAAAGGATAATTCGATCAAGAAACTGATCGAACACAAGGCAGGTGGAATGAATGCGATCAGGTTACTCGATCTCTTATTCGACAATACAACGGTCTCAATCAGAGAAGTGGCAGATGAGCTGAAGATCAGCCCGGTTGCTGCAAACAAACTGGTCAACAAAATGGAGGTCCTTGGAATCCTCCGGGAAATTACCGGAAAAGAGCGGTACCAGATGTTTGTATTTGTTGATTTTATCAGGATTATCGAGAAGGGGACACGGGTATAATTGCCACCACGGTCATTGCCCGGAATCGTGGCCCCGGGATCGTCGCCTGGCGTCCGGCGAATGCAGATCAGGACGTCTATCCCGGGGAATCGTCACCTGTTGGCGCCGGGGTCAGCGACATCAGGGCTGGATTCACATCGTAGGTCCAGGGCAACCCTGAATTCTTCCAGCCGTTCTTCATCCGCTTTCCGTGGTCTGGACTGCCCGGGTCATTCACTTTGTCCCCTTCCATCCCATCGATGATGGTGTAGACATTGACAAAACCGGCCCTGGCCAGCAGATTGACCGCAAGGGCACTCCTGACTCCGGACCGGCACATCACCAGGAGCAGGTCGGCTGGCATAAACAGGGACTTCATCCGGGGGATAAAATCAGGATTCTTCACGAGGACAAACTCGTTCCTGGCCGCGTCCCACTGGTGTTTAACGAAGAAGCAGGAGACATTCCTCGCCATTTCGGGATGACCGACGAATACATACTCTTCCGGGGTGCGGACGTCGATGACCGAGACCCGTACCGGATCGGCCTTCCACATCCCGTACGCCTCCTGCGCACTCACATAAAGCCCCAGGCATGTCTGCTTTCCTTTCGGAACCTGGTCCGCTGGCAAAGAACCGGACCCTTCATGAGTCGTCATGCTCGTGATTCTTTATCGCGCTCCGACGATAAACCACTGCCGCCCTGGCCAGCCAGTCGATGGATAATTCCAATTCCGGATCAAATTTGTACCGGTCCCCTTTGGACGGGATGGTCTCTCGCAGTACCAACTGGCGGGTATTTTGATGACATGGGTCACCGAATGTGACCTTTTCATCGTTGTCCAATGAGAATTCCAGGGATGAGCGGATAACGTAGTACGAAACATCCTCATTTAAAACCGGTCATCCATCGTACCCGCCAAAAAACTGAATAATCAGGTATTCAAAATGTTAATCATAAACGAGGCAGTGGTTTTTGATGGTCTCCGAAGATATCACCGATAACGAAAAAGGGTTTGGATATGAAATATTTATCGCCGCTGTATCGGTATTGTCGATTTTCAACCTGCTCGTCATCTTCATTCCGGGGGTAAATCCGGAAGCCGTCCAGGTTATCAATATTATCAACCTGTTCCTGACGCTGATTTTTATCCTCGATTTTGTATACCGGATCACCACCACAAAGTCAAGGTCCTATTACCTGGTCCATGACTTTGGATGGGCGGATTTCCTCGCCTGTTCCCCGAATTTAAGATTTTTGAGACTGTTCCGCATTTTCAAGGCGTACCGGCTCTTCAAAAAGCACGATAGCAGGGAAATCATCGACTATCTCTCCTATAACCGGGCTGAATCAGCCCTGTATATCTTAGTGTTCTCTGTGATCGTGATCCTTGAAGTGGGCTCATTTTTAGTATTAACCGCAGAAAAGATGTCTCCGGATGCAAACATCACGACAGCCGGTGATGCGTTGTGGTGGGCCTACGTGACCATCACCACCGTCGGGTATGGAGACAAGTACCCGGTAACCGGTGCGGGAAGACTGGTCGGCATCCTGGTCATGACCACTGGTGTGGGAATTTTTGCGACGTTTGCCGGGTACATCGCCAATAAACTCCTCACACCGCACAAAAAAGAGGAGGAAAAACTGGAAGAGGAACTGTCAGAATTTGAACGCCAGATCATCGCACGGATGGATGAATTGCAATCCTCGGTCTCGAAACAGGAACGGAAAGGTAACGAGATCGCGGTCAAGCTTGAAAGACTGGAACGTCTTCTTGCAGAGAGGAAACCCGTACC
>CAIJED010000261.1 GCA_903819595.1 uncultured Methanomicrobiales archaeon
AGGAACATGCATTGGCAGATCCACGCAAAGTACCCGGATGGGACGCACTTCCCCGTCGAAGAATGCCGTATTTTCCAGGCGTTCAATAAGGGAGAGGGTACGCACGTGGACGACGAAGTGCTCTGGCGTTCTGACGGCACTTCGTTTCCCGCTGAGTACTGGTCGTACCCGCAACGCCGTGATGGTGTAGTTGTCGGGGCGGTGGTGACATTCCTGGACATCACCGATCGTAAGCGGGCGGAAGAAGCGCTGCATAAAAATGCCGAAGAACTTCATGCAGCCTATGAGGAACTGACTGCTTCACAGGAGGAACTCCGGGCTAATTTAGCTGAACTGACCCGGCAGGAACGGGCACTGCGGACTTTCAACGCTTACAACCGCAGCCTGCTCGAAGCAAGCCTGGACCCGCTCGTCACGATTAATCATGAGGGCAAGATCGCTGATGTAAATCTCTCCACCGAAAAGGTAACCGGGCACTCAAGAGAAGAACTGATCGGCACTGATTTCTCAGACTATTTCACCGAACCGGCGAAGGCAAATGAGGGATATCAACGGGTGTTCACCGAGGGAACGGTACGTGATTACCCACTGAACCTCCGGCACCGCGATGGTCATATCACTCCCGTGTTGTATAATGCGTCCGTGTACCGCGATGAGGCAGGTAATGTCAGTGGCGTCTTTGCGGCAGCCCGGGACATCACCGACCGCAAAGTGGCGGAAGACGCTCTCATGCGGGTGAACCAGAAACTAAATGTCCTCTCACAGCTGACACGAAAGGATCTAACCAACCAGACCTTTGTCCTGAGCAGCTACCTTGAGCTGGCAAAGAACCAGTTAACCGGACAGGAACACATTATCGAAACTGTAGAAAAGGGGGCCCAGGCGGTCCGTTTAATCCACGAGACCATTGCATATTCAAAGGACTACCAGGACATGGGTGCAAAACCACCGAAATGGCAGAACGTGAAGATGGCGTTGTTGCTCGGGCTCTCCCATATCTCCATCAGCGAAATTCAGCACAGTATTGAAACAGGAGACCTCGAGGTCTTTGCCGATCCCCTGCTGGAAAAGGTGTGCCAGCGCCTCTTCGAGAACTCGGTGAAACATGGCGACCATGTCACATTGATCCGGGTCTGGCACACGGTTACCCCTGAAGGGGCGACTATATTCTTTGAAGATGACGGTATAGGGATCCCGCATGAGAAGAAGGAACAGATCTTTTTACGCGACGAGAGTTCCGCCCGTGCCTCGATGCGAAGTCTCATCTTTGTCCGGGAGATCCTTGATATTACAGGCATCACCACCACTGAGACCGGCGAGCCGGGGAAGGGGGCACGGTTCGAGATGACGGTACCGAAAGGTGTCTACCGCGAGAACCAGGACACAGATTTAGGAAAAATGAGTTTGACATGAAACCCGCGACCAGCAAACCGGTGCCCCGTGTCCTTATCTTAGCGGTGGTCGGGATGCTGTGTGTCCTGCTTGCCCTCGGGTGGTGGGCAGGAGAATCCCGTGCAGCGAACCTGGATGCACAAATGCGCGGGCAACTGCTACAGCAGGCATCCCACGTTGCCCAGACGATGAACCCTGAGCTGGTCAGACAACTCTCCTTCACGGCCGCCGATAACGGGACTCCCTCCTTCGATTACCTACGGGAGCAGATGACGGTCTATGGCCACTACATCGACCAGAAAAGCATCTACAGCCTCGCTATCCGGAATGATACCCTTGTATTCGGGCCGGAAAACCTGGACGTGAACGACCCGGTGGCATCTCCACCCGGGACAGTCTATGAAAAACCCCTGCCCGGGGTCCTGGAATTATTCAAAACAGGAAAACCCTACGTCATTGGTCCCTACACGGACGAATACGGAACTTTTGTCAGCGCAGTTGCCCCTGTAACGGACCCGCAGAGCGGCAAAGTCCTCATGATTGTCGGGATCGACGTGCCGGCAGATGACTGGCAGTCCCATATGGATACTGCCCGGTGGGAGCCGTTCTTCACCGTTTTTCTTCTGATGCTGGTGCTCCTGGTGGGACTCATCGCAATCCTCTGGCGTAACCGGCACATGAAACCGGGCACGCTGGACCTTAAATTGTGGATTATCGTCCCCGTTGCCCTTGCCATGCTGGCCGGGCTGGTATTCTTCGGGATGTACCAGTACCAGCTGGGGGTTGAAGCGTCCAACCTCGAAATGCAGCATGTGACAGAACGTGCCCAGGGCGAATGGAACCGTCTTGTCGCCTCTGATGTCCAGCTGTTAAAGGCACAGATCGACCACATCTCCACAGATCCGGCAATGCTGGAGGCCTGGCAGGAACATAACCTTTCTGCGCTCACTGCACTTTCGCAGCCTTTGTCAGAAAAATTAAAGTCAGATTATAAAATCACCCATTTTTACTTTGTTGAGCCTAACAGGACGGTATTCCTGCGGGCGTATACTCCTTCAAAGGTTGGAGGAATTATCGACCGCCATACGATGCTGACCGCGGTGAAGACCGGTGAGGATACCTGGGGGGTTGAACTTGGCACCCAGGGTACCTTTACACTCCGTTATATCCGGCCCGTGAAGCTGAACGGTACCGTGGTCGGCTACCTGGAACTGGGCGAGGAGATCAACCGTCTCGCCAACGGGATCGCCCGGGACTTAAACGTAGATACCATAACGGTGATCCGTAAAGAATTCATGACCCGCGAAAATTTTGAGGCTGGCTGTCAACTCTTTGGTTTTACCGGGCAATGGGACACGTACCCCGATTTCGTGGTGATACACCAGACAACCTCAAAAATTCCAGCAGAGATCGACAAATGGCTCAACGCCAGTCATCCCCCTTACGATAAGACGCCCGAATTTACCGCAACAATGGATGGAAAGAAATATTCTACCGGCATCATCTACCTGCCTGATGCGGCGGGCAGAAATGTCGGGGACATTATCCTCATGCAGGACGTGACTGCCCAGAGCAGCAAGGCGGAGAGCGATCTGCTCTTTACCATGGGCCTCGTCATTATCCTGTTCGGCAGTATCCTTGTCCTGCTCTGGACGGTCACTGACACAGCGGAACGACAACTCACTGATGCATTCACACAATTGGGCGGGAGCGAGCGGGCTTTCCGGCAGGCAAACAAGAAGCTCAACCTCCTCTCATCCATCACCCGGCACGACATCAACAACCAGCTCACAGTGCAGATGGGCTACCTCGAACTACTCGAAGATACACAGCTCGATCCCTCTCATAATGAGTATTTCCAGAAGGTTTCAACCGCTGCCAACCGGATCGCCGCAATGATCCAGTTCACCAAGGAATACGAGGAAATCGGTGTCCACGCTCCCACATGGCAGGACTGCCGAACACTTGTAGACACAGCGGCAAAGCAAGCCCCGCTCGGAAAGGTCATGGTGAAGAACGATCTCCCTGCCGGAATAGAAGTGTTCGCCGACCCGCTTGTTGTCAAGGTCTGTTACAACCTGATGGATAATGCGGTGCGGTATGGCGGGAAGATTACGACCATCCGGTTCTTTACCGAAACCAGTAATGGTGATCAGATCATCGTATGCGAAGATGATGGTCATGGTGTCGTTGCCGGGGAAAAAGAGAAGATCTTCGAGCGTGGGTTTGGGAAGAACACCGGGCTTGGTTTGGCCTTATCAAGGGAGATCCTCTCGATCACCGGCATCACGATCACCGAGACCGGGGAGCCGGGGAAAGGAGCAAGGTTCGAGATGGTTGTGCCGAAGGGGATGTGGCGGATGAACACGGGTAATGGAAAAATAGCAAGGTAAAAATCATGAAAACACCTCCTGCACTTCCAAC
>CAIJED010000262.1 GCA_903819595.1 uncultured Methanomicrobiales archaeon
CCCTGCCGGTGTTTCTACCGCCTGCGTTGTCCCCGGGGTGACAGTCTTCGCGGGAGGTACCGTATACAGGACACGGATCATCCAGTCAACCTCCTCAGGCAGGTACCCGACTTCCCCGATCTTCTGCTGATCAGGACGATTCGGTCTGGTCATCACCGCGTAGGAAGTTCCCGTTTCCGACGGTGTTTCATACACGATATATATACCGGGCCCTTTTTGTGACATTGGAAGGGAACCGGAAAAGAGTACCATATAGAAATCCCCGGTAACCGCATGATTGGGAAGAGCGATATCGACCCACGAGGATTTTGCAAGACACCCCCCTTCATCCTTCACCACGTTGAATGGGATCCGGTCATACGGGATCAAGTCGCTGTACAGGGTGGTGAAATTCTTGTCCCAGATTTCAACCCGGATATTCCCATTGGTGTCCCCATACCGGCAGCCGGCCATTCGGATGCCGGTCACGGTGATTGTTCTGTTGTTTGTATAATATACTGCGTGCCCGTCCTGTAGAAACGCACAGCACCCGGTAGGCTCCCCGATCGGTGCATACCCAAGTTCGCCGTCATATGAAATGGATGTATTCCGCACGGCAGGCACGACGACCGCAGGCGTGTCAAGAGGGGCCCCATTCCTGATGTCAAGCAGGACATGGTTCAAATTCTTCTTTGCCATGCTAAAATCGGGATCGAGTTCGAGAGACCTGTTGAATGCCTCCAACGCTTCCCGATTTCTCCCGAGGCAGTGCAATGCAACGCCCTTGACATTCCACGGCAAGCTGAACTGCGGGTCCATGCTGATCGCCTTCTCGCTCGCAAAGAGAGCTGGCAGGCATTTACCTCCCGCCAACAGGTCTTTCGCAATCTTCCACTGCGCTTCTGCTTCGGGAGAGACCGCACTGACCGAAGAGATCAGGAGACCTGCGATAATCAACCCGGCGAAGAGCAGGAACAGGTTCGGTTTCATAATTACTCCATGCAAATAGTAACATATTAAAAGTTTCTCAGGTCCTGCCGGGGCACTGATGTGTAACAGGAAAATTTTGCATGATACCAAAAAATTTATCAATAAAATCTGCTAGTATAGGCTTGATTATTGATCTGTTGGAAAGGTGAGGATGATGGATTTGATCACATCGATTGAATGTTTTGGTTCTTTCTTCATGGGTTGCTTTCTTTTTCTTTAACCGTGACACCGTATTTAATGCCACAGAATTCGGGGCATTTATGACATTTATTTTGGGTGGAACAATCATCACCGTATTTTCCTTCTTTTTAACTACGCAGAATCAATGGGTTTATTGGATTTATCCGATGGGTCTTGTCGTCGGTATGTTCGCGTATGCCATCGTAGCCAGAATAACCGGGCATGGTGAAGTTACAATTTTTATAAAAAGACTAAAACACTGAGTAACCTGAAAATTTCATCTCATTTTCATCGATCATTCCATTGTAAGGACGAATTCCAATTGTTTATGGGAAGTGGCTCTGACACCCTCCTTCGTACGCGGGTCGTCAGATGAAATGCAGTATCATTTCATCCCGGGACGGTCACGACCTGCTGTTGAATTGACTCTATTACCTTTTAATTCTGATTTGATTCGACCGTTCAATCCGATATTCTCCTGGCAAGAGGCTGTTGCAAAGTTTTTTCAAATATGGCAAAATCCTTTTCACCCCAACAACAAAATCTCTGCGATTTGTGATGTATCCGATATGTCAGGCATTTGTGCAACAGCCAGGGTAACATCCTCTTTTTATGGCGAAATCTGTACTTATTCCGGAAAAGAAACGATATCCCGTCGATGAGAAGGGCCGTGGTGCATGCCATCCTACTCTTGCTGCCTGTGGCAATGATGGACTGGTTTTTTCAGACAAGGGGCCATGATCGTAACCCGGGACCAGTACCCGGCTTCGGCTGACGGGATAGTATCATTAGGTGATCATGCGGTTAGTCCGGAAAAAACCACGGGGATTTCTTCCGGAACACGTCAAAGAGCTGGAGCGGGGATTATTGAGTCAACGAAAAATGCCCAGGCACCAGGTGCCTGTCGGACCATACAAGGACGGTATTCATGCCCATGTACCGCAAATATCCCCAATGCGGCAGCGAACTATGCATTGCGATTATATAAAAATATGTTGTTTTCGGATAAGGTTAATAAAAATTGATTGATTAGATCGAAACGGTGGATAATGGTTCATGTGCTTATTCAGCACGTATCACGGTCCCGACTTTTTCACCACTCATGAGCTTTGGAAGGTTGCCCGGCACATGCCCGTTGATGATCTGTACTTCTGTCACATTCCTTGCCTCGGTGAGCAGGCTCAATACCATCGGTTCGAGGACCATGTCATCAAGTTCCATGGCAAGGAGTTCCTTCGCGGTGATATCCGCGATGAAGTCAGCGTCGGGATTTTTATGCGGGTTTTCGGAGTACAGGCCATTCACATTCTTCAGTAAGATACACCGTTTTGCACCCAGCACTTCTGCCGCAAGAAACGCACCGGTATCGGTCCGGTGAGGGGGAATGGCCCCGTGTTCACCCGGATGTTCATACAATCCGTACGGCGGTGTCCCATGCATCACCGGCAATGCACCAAGGAATAGCTGGGTCGGCAGTTCGAGCAGGTCCCCCGTATGGATCCGGACTCCATGCCAGGGTGACAGCAGGATCGAGACCATAATTGCATTCTGTTCGGATATTTTCCCCGCAAGCTCGGCGAGCACCCCGGTGGGCATCCCGAGGTCAAGCCCGATGTCCAGGATATGTCGTGCCCGGACACCCCCGCCGGTAACCACCAGCATCTGGTTAGCTTTCGAGAGCCCACCGATCTCGTTGACCAGGGGGATGAGCACTTCCCGGCCGTAGTCGATAATGCCATGCCCACCAATTTTAACAACATTGAGTTCGGGCATCAACCGTAACCGTGGCCGGTGGCGGTATGCGGCGAGAAGACTCCTCCTTGAGAGTGTCTCCCCGGCCAGTTTATTATCCAGTTCAAATCTTCGGTGCATTGGAATCACGATATATTTATATGTCTGTGTAGTTAATAGTAGATGAGATAAACCAGTTGGTATATCAGCAGGTGTTAAATCATGATGAAGTTGTATGTCAGGGAACGCCAGAAGGTTGGCGAAGGTGTAAAGCAGCCGAAATACCGGATCGTCGCGGTAACAGGCGGACAACTGCAGATAGAGGCAACCCATTTCCGCAAGGTCGAAGTCGAACAGATCGCAGCGGATGTCGGTGCACAGGTCGTCTACATGGAGCCAGTCCCGGAAGACGAGAAACATAAATTCCAACACTAACATTCCTATTTTTTATCACCGTCAGGTGAGAGGCAGCTGGAAAGCGGGCCATTTTAACATTATTGCTAATGAGACCCGCAGGTCCTGGCGGTCAATACGGTGCCAGATTGTCACCACCGGATATGAAAGTCTTAATGGCCAATAGTCGGAATATATATGTCACTCAACCATGGCACAGGCGCTTTCTACCCATATCCTTTTTGACGCGGCCATCAAAATACAGGTCCTGCATGACCAGAATATGACGGTCTCGTTCTCTCTACACCAGGTCCAGGTGAAATTTCCGACAACACGGAGACTGGCTGAGTTCCTCGAAGTGCCACATTATTACGTCTTACCATATTTTGCCATGATGGAACAGGAGGAGCTGGTCACCCGGGCTGAACGGGTTGGCATTCTCACGACCATGAAAGGGACAAAAATTCTGTTCGGACTGATGGCAACGCATTACCGGCAGGACGCGGAGAAAATCCTTGGATCTGAATTGTTCAATGATATCATCAATGCCCTGGCCCGTTATGGATAACCCCAGGATGATATCACCACCTTCCCATACCAATCCAGTGTCCTGAACAGGTGGAGGAGTTTTTCAGAATATTCATTACTTTTAAGAACTAACCCGGGATAGCAGATATTGAGTATTTTTTATGAATGGGGTAATTCCTGCGCAGGAACTCCGGACCAGGGGGGGTATGGGACATGAATGATATTATTGAGGGGTTTATCCAGGCCATCCAGTTGATCGTTACGCTGAACCCCGAGGTGATGGAGATCGCGGCAAGGACCCTCATGATATCCCTTTCTGCGACGCTCCTCGCTTCGCTGGTTGCGATCCCATCCGGGTGGTGGATCCATTTTCATGAGTTTACCGGAAAACGCGTCGTTATTAACATTATCCAGACCCTGTACGCGGTACCCACCGTCCTGGTGGGCCTTTTTGTCTACCTGCTGATCTCAAGTTCGGGACCGCTTGGTATGCTCGGGCTCCTCTTCACACCGGCGGGCATGATTATCGCCCAGATGCTCCTCGTCATCCCGATGATGATCGGTCTTGTTATCACGGCTTTTTCGGGGGTGGACCGGACCACCATCGACACGATCACCTCACTGGGGGCCACCGGGTACCAGTCCATGGTAACAATTATCAAAGAGGTGAGGTTTGCGGTATTTGCCGCCGTCATCCTTGGGTTTGGACGGGCGATATCGGAAGTCGGGGCTGCCATGATGATTGGTGGCAATATCAGGGGATATACCCGCGTGCTCACGACCAGCATCACCCTCGAGACCTCGATGGGGAACCTCCCGCTCTCGATTGCCCTTGGCCTGATCCTCCTCGCGATCGCGCTCATTATCACGGTTATGCTGAACATCGTCCAGCAGAGGAGCCGGACATGATCGAAATTTTTGGGCTGTGCAGGAAGGTGGGCGACCGTGTGCTGGTGAACAGTGTGACAATCACCATCCCGGACGGAACGATATTTGGGATCATCGGGCCGAGCGGGTCAGGAAAGACCACCCTGATGAGGATGATCGACCTCCTGGACAGACCTTCCCGGGGGACCATCACCATCAACGGGACCCGTGCCACCGGGGATAAGAAACAACAGCTCGAACTCAGGCGGAAGATGGGGATGGTCTTCCAGAAGCCAATCGTCCTCTCGACCACGGTGTTTGAGAATGTCGCGTATGGCCTCAGGTTCCGGGGAGTAAAAGGGGATGAGCTGAAGACCAGGGTACTTGAAGCGATCGACCTGGTCGGCATGTCCGGCTACGGGGACCGTTATGCACCGACCCTCTCCGGGGGGGAGATGCAGCGGGTCGCCATTGCACGGTCAATGGTCACCCACCCCGAGGTGCTCCTCCTTGACGAACCGACGGCAAATCTTGACCCGGCCTCGACGACGAAGATCGAGGAGCTGATCAGGACGATCAATACCAGGTTCGGGACCACGATCATCATCTCAACGCATGACCTTGACCAGGGCCAGCGTATCGCCCACCGGATTGCCGTGGTCATCGGGGGGATGATCACCCAGGCGGGTACACCGGAAGAGGTTTTTCACCGGCCCATGAACAGCGAGATCGCGAAGTTTGTCGGCCTTGAAAATATCATCG
>CAIJED010000263.1 GCA_903819595.1 uncultured Methanomicrobiales archaeon
TAGGTTCATCCGTCACATACAACAGACCTAAAGATGTTGAGGAGTATTTAAAAAATGAAAAACTATTTTCTAGGGATAAAGATAATCATAAGAAAGGTTTTTTATTTGAAACGGCAACCTACTATGGTTTTAATGAGATTGTGAAAATTGTCGATATCCGGGAAGGACGGCCAATCGAGGACCCCTATACAAAAATCAAGGAACTGAAAGCAATATGGTGGCTCCCACAATATGCAGCCCTGCTATCACTTGATGCCTCAAAAGTCCCAGTGGCAGGGAATGTAAGTCCATTAATCGATCATGAGGGTAGACTGACTGGGATGATCGCCACTCTGTTCCCTGTGTCAGAGACCAATTACTTACAATACCGTGGTAGAGCCCAGTTCTAAACGTTCCATCAACGGTTGTTTATCGTGGAATGAAGGATTTGTCCGATTTAAAATTCCGGATGGTAACAGGTGTCAGGGGAAAGATAAACTGGTACCCTTAGTCCTGGAGGAAAATCCGGACATTTCCCGGAGCATCAGAAGTACCGGGACGTCGCAGTCACCACCGGATACCCGTGGCACAGACAGGTGAATCGGGTGAAAAGGCGGTTGGGTGACCTTCCAATATCAGGGAGTAATAATTCACCACAAACAGAAAAAGGGATGCAACGCCTATATCAGAAAATTTAGAGGTCAGGAACCCGTAGTCCTGAGGCAGCAGCGTCCTTCATACTATTCATTTCATCATTTCAGCTGCAGGAAGTTATGGTAATATCTTCATCGGGATATCCCAGTCAGAATGCCCAGGTACCCCGTTCGTATTCCGGCTTTTGCCTCTTTGGACCTGTTCCCCAACCTGTCCCCGAATTTAGGTCCGGGCTTGCGATATCGGATCAATTCACCCCCCGTCGGAGTAATCCTTTCGAGTTTCCTTGCAAATGCTATCGCATTAACAGGTCCATTACCGAACCAGGGACTGGTATCCGGCCAACCTATATTTGTCCAGGGCTGGCATTTATCCGTTGTTTGCGTGCATATCCATGCCCGGCCCAGTTGTATTCCGGGTGGACCATGAACGTTGCCCTGCAGCACCCGGGACTTCCCCTACAGAAATAATACTTTCCAGCTACACTATCCGGATCAGCTTCGTAAGCTGGATTTATTGTTTTTCCACAGAGTGGACATTTTTGTGCCATTTTTTCTCCGATAAATGTTCTTTTCTGATTCTTTGGTCATTACATGGTCATTGCACGTGTATGTGTGCAATAATTCTTTCCACAATGCGTGGGGTTACCCATTCACCTGCGAATAGGTCCGTACCATCCGGTGACCGATCGGCTCCCAGAGGAATGAACGGCCCACTTTCGAGCGTCCACGACTCCCGAAGGTCCCTGCCTTATCCGGGTCATCCAACAGGTGATTTATTCCCCAGGCCAGGGAGTCCGCGTCGGGCATGACTTTGATTCCGTCGAAGAAGGGGTCAATGTTCTCGCCGAGACCCCCTACGTCTGATGCAACAACTGCCTTTGCAGCACTCCATGCTTCTAATAGCACGAGGCCAAATGGTTCGTTTCTGCTCGGGATAACGACAATGTCAGCCGCATTAAGGAGACGTAAGTATTCCGTATCCGGTATATAGCCCGTGAAACTGACCGGCAGACCACATGCTCGTTCGACGAGGTGCTGCCGCATCCCACCATCCCCGGCGATCACCGCTTTGATATCCCACCGGTGAGCATGGACGGTCCTGAGTGCCTCGATAAAGATATCCGGGCCTTTCTGATATGCCAACCGGCCGATGAACAGTACCAGTGGGGCGTAGGGATGGATCCCGTATGATCTTTTTACTTCGCCTGGATCAATGGATGAACAGTATTTTCGTGGCACAACACCATTCGGGACAACGTCACATTTCCAATCAGGGACATTGTAAAGTTGCATGATCTCGTGTTTTGTGGTGGCTGAAACCGTTGTCAGTCGTTTGGCAATATAACTGCCATACCACTCCTTGCCTGAAACCTCCCGGTACTCCCACCAGTCGCCGTGCTGGTTTCCGTTCCGGCCAAATTCAGTCGAGTGAAAAGTAAGGATCGTATCCCTGTCCTGCAACCGGTGTAATGCCTGTACCGGGTGCCAGTCATGGAAGTGGAGGATGTCAAATTTCCCCTTCATGTCTTCCATTGTAAACTGGTCCACCATTCTGTTGCTCATGTCATCGCAATACGATACGGTGTTGCATCCCTGCGGCTGACAGTAATGATACCTGACATTATTGATCACCTGGTCCGCCATCGATCCACGGGTGAAATAGTGTACTTCATGTTGTTTAGCCAGAGTTTCGGCCAGGTTAGTTGCCGCGCTCGCGAGGCCGCCCACGCGTTCGGCATACATCGATTCCCAGCAGAAGAATGCCAACTTACGTGTCTCCATCGTGTTCTCTCCTAATAATTTACGATCTAAAGAGTACTCCCGGGTCATCGGAGGTTTTTTTAATCTCCGGTCCCCCGTTATAGCCCGGGAATTTTCTTTTCAGACCGTGCCTGCCGAAATGGCTTCATTTAACTATTCCTGCCAACTCTCGGACTCCAGAGAACTCTAAATCATGGCCTGTAAGCGGTGACAGGTTTTCATTTGATCAGGGTAAAGTCCCCTCATTACTTAAGCCATCTATCCTCTTGTTTTCCCCGGAGTATCTGTGCCGTGATTTCCTCGAGATCGGCTGGAATCATCCTGCGGAACGCGTCGCCAGCCCAGTTTTTGATGCAATCTGAATATGCCCACGTCATTTTTTCGACAACCGAGTACTGTATCCAGAGTGCATCGACATCCTGTTCTATTGTATCCTGTTTCATGGATCTTTGTTCTCCCAGCACACCTGATATTCCCTGTCATGGTATGGATGGACCCGAAATGACATTCCTGTTTTTGGGTCTTCTCTGATTTTTTGATGGTAACAATGCCGATTCTTCTGTTGACCTCTTCTTTTGACCGACGTTATTTTGATGATGATACCGTGTGCTTTTTGTGATTTTTTCTGGTTTTTTTGAAGTTGATCAGGATATTGTAACGAAAATGCCCGTACCACATCTCGAATCTGCCAGGCTTGTGATTAGCCGTTTCGCCAGGCTGTAGTCTCACCGATATCTGGTTACTATAGTCGTGTGTAGCCTGGAGATCATTCTCCACTCTGTCCTGAAAGGAGTGTATTGTTACCTTTATCTTGACAATGATATAGGTACTCATGTGCGGAGCATTTATGCAAAACATTAAGATAAGTTCAAATAATATCAATAAATTATCCATACAATAGCGATGCCAGTAGAAAAATTCTCTGATGAGATTTCCCGTATCCGTCATTTATTATCAGAAAATCCTGAAGGTCTGACGATTAAAAGTATTTCAGAAATTCTCCAGATGAATCGGAATTCTGCGGCGAAAAATTTAAAAATTCTTCAGATGCAGGGCCGGGTCACCCTGAAACAGATCGGGGCAGCAAAAATTTATTGCCCGGCAAATAAATTACCGGCCGATGCAGTACTGAAACTTTCCCATAATGGTGTACTGGTCATCAGCAAAGGCGATGTCGTTGTTGATATCAACGAGACTTTCCGTGAACTTCTGCACCTTGAAAAAGATTCGGTCATCGGGAAAAGTTCCGGACAGCTTCCTTTTTTCATTGAATCACGTCCTGAACTATTCCGGTTAATCAGGGACGGGCTGAAGGATAAAGAGGGGCGGGTTATTGCTGACCTGGCCCTTCCCAACCGGTCCCTGAAGATAATGCTCACCGTCTGTCCTGTTTTTTTTGAGAATGGTGACCCGGGTGTTGCTCTTATTACTGATATTCCGAAAGAGACCAGGTACCCCAAATTGAACGAAAATGAGTATCCTCTCGAAAAAAGCAGGAGCCA
>CAIJED010000264.1 GCA_903819595.1 uncultured Methanomicrobiales archaeon
CTACTGAAAGCATCAATGGTTCGTTATGTTTTAATGGTTCGATCGATAACTCGCTGGTCGCCCCGACCACACGCTCCATTAACAGAACCCTGAATTTTAATTTATCCCAGACCGGGGGCAGGAATCCTACATGACCTGCGACTTGTCCTGCAAGTGCATCACTTTTCGTCAGTGCCGGGTCTAACTTGGTGGCAATCCCGAGAAGCCCGCCTGGAGAAGCCTCCATGACTTTCTTGGAGCCGGCATTGATCGAGGTGATTTTTGTTTCAACCGGGTCCCACCGTATCCGGTTCTCGACCTGTTTCTGGCGGCCGGGGCGGATCTCGATATCATCGCCCTCCTTAAACTCACCACGGATAAGCGAACCTCCGATCACACCGCCCTTCACTTCTTTCCAGTTGCATCCGGGCTTATTGATATCGAATGACCGGGCGATCAGCATCATTGGCTTTGCATCCGGGTCCCGTTCCGGTTCAGGAATTGTCTGGTCCAGTGCTTTGACCAATGCCCCGATATTAATCCCTTTCTGGGCAGATACGGGAATTACCGGTGCATTTTCTGCGATTGTACCCTTGATAAATTTTTTAATCTGGTCATAATGGGCCCTCGCCTCTTTTGCACTGACCACATCGATCTTGTTCTGTACAATAACAATGTTCTTGATTCCCACCAGTTCCAATGCCATCAGGTGTTCTTTGGTCTGTGGCTGCGGGCAGATTTCGTTTGCGGCGATAACGAGCATCGCACCATCCATCAGGGCCGAACCGGAAAGCATCGTCGCCATCAGGGTCTCATGTCCCGGTGCATCGACGAATGAAACCGAGCGGAAAGGGACTGCTTTTGAGCCACATACGGTACATACCGGTTTTGGAGAAAATGCATCCGGGCCTTCGCAAACAGGGCATTTATAGAACGTCACGTCTGCATATCCGAGACGGATAGATATACCTCGTTTTATCTCTTCGCTATGCCGATCCGTCCAGGTATCAGTCAGCCCATACACAAGAGTTGTCTTCCCATGATCCACATGTCCGACAACCCCGATGTTGACACTTGGAATTGTTATATCACGCAAATGTGATCAAACCTCCCTATTGAATATATAACACAGGATTGTAGCAACATTATATACATCCAATACTCGATTATCTGAATTGGTTAAGATATGTCCCTTGATATAATAAAAAGTGATCTAACTGCCACAATCTCAAAGTAATCTCTTCCTAAAGAAGATGCAGGATTAATTATCCGGTTTATTGCAGAATTAAAGGCATAATGCACCTGCCTGATACATCGGCAGACACTGAATGTGAAAGTCTCGTACCCGAAAATATGTACCTCTCTCCAAAAGGCCACCATTCCGGATATCCATAATGCCGAAGCAGAACCGGGCGACAAGATGGTGTACATAACCGGGAAGTCGTCAATGTTGATGGATGTATCACGAACCGATGGATGACCGACCGGGATATCAGATGGGAACTGTGATTGTAAGATTTTAAGGCCCGATATCGGTTTTTATCCAGGTCTGGAAAAAATATGAGTTGTTTATCCTCCGCCTTCGCAACTCTGGTCGATATTTTTAATTGATTCCTGAAACCCTGAGCCAGAAATAAATTCCCTCTCGTCGTTTAATGTTTTCTTCATATCTTCTCGTTTCAGGTGTCGCTTTTCAACGGCTGCATCGACCGGAAAAAGTTTATCCGTCAGGTAAAGAAGGTGTGTCGTGTCAATTTCCGCGTATTCCTTTCCGTCCTTCCGCTCGAAACGGATAACGGTTCCGGTTGTCCCTGTCCCTGTATATCGGACCTGCATCCCTGCCTCTATCACTTCACCTACCATGTGTGTTCACCAGATACAATGTAATACGCCTGGAATATCAAATTTTGTATGATAACAGAGCCTTTTTTTGCCGGGTAGAATATCTTTGAAATTATCAACAAAGTTCAGAGGATCCCCCCAGGTCCGGACTGACGGAAAAAATTGGGCATTGCGGGAAATATCGCAGTTCTTGCGGATCAGACAACGAGGTTGGTATCAGAAAACGGTTTGATCCGGACCAGAATATAGTCCCGCATGCGTGAGGGCATGACATCCGCAACAGCCCCGATCGTGATACCGTTTTCGATCTCGCATTCCCTGACCGATCCTGCAAACATGTCGTACGGTAACTTGATACGGAGCCCGGCCACCTGGACCGTTATCGGGGTTGGTGATGTTACGTCCTGAATATCCGGGATCTGTTCAGTAATGATATCCATGAGGCGTGCAGGGGAGACGGAGAGCGGGTCTTTCGCAATCTCCTCCCGCCGGATATCAAGGACGCGGGTGATTTCTGCCACGATCTCTTCCAGTTTTTCAATCTCGTCCGATTCCTTTGTCCTGTGCATAAACCTGCCCACATTTCCCACGTAACCTGAAACCGGTGGATCAATGATTTTTTGAAGTGCCTCCTTTGAAGGGCCACCGCAGACCACGATCGGTACATCAATGCCTCTCCTCAGGACAGGCAGTTTCTTTTCAATGCACATCTCAAAATTGCCAAGCATGAAAATTGCCAGGTCGTGCTCGTTGATTACATCGCGCTCTTCGTCATTCAACTGGGCAATCCGCTTTCCAAATCCCCTCGCGAGTCCGACCATGTTGGTCTTCGCACCATTTCTCCTGATATATTCCGCCACGTCGCAGGAGGCATGGGGGAGGTGGTGGATCTCGAGACTCATGGTGACAACGGCGATTTCGGTCCCGACCAATGACGCCGGGATGATATCGCCCATCAGTGGCTTTCCGATGGCCCTGATCAGTTCGATATCATCCCGTGGGACAAGTGCCTGAAGGACGACTTCCTGGGCAACAAAATGTTTCTGGATGATGTAGCCGCCGACATCCTCGATCAGATCAACAATCTCGTCATGGCGGTATATTCCACCCTTGTAGGTCACCGGGACCAGGATCACAGGCTCTCCCCCATTAATCTGAACTTTTCAGAAAGGAGCGGGTTGATCTCCTCATCAAGAGTATTTTCGCTTGCAACGTAGTAGAACTTCATGTTCCCATAATATTGCCGCCGTACTTTGAACCCTTCCGGGGCAATTGCCTGCATCGCATAGATCAGATCTTTATAGAGAGCTTCACTGGGGTCACTCACAACCACGTCAGGCAAGCCCTCCGACTCGTCCCGTTCGAGCGGCATGATGATTGTCAGCCTGTCCGGCTGGTCAACCCTTGCCTGCCCAAACCTATCCCAGAGTATTTTGAGCAGCGGTGCAAGGTATGCCTCATTGGCGATGGAGATTGTCACCTTGTGGTCTTCGATTTTCAGATCTGAAAAGTCCCTGATGCTGACAAGACCTGGTAATTTCCGCGTGGTTCCCGTGGCAACAAATATCGGTACAGCTGGGTCAATGAACACGTGGATCTTCGCGACGACTCTGACGAGATCATGGTCCTGGAGCACCGTGGAAACGATCCGCTGGTAGTACTCGCCTCCGAGCGGTTCCGGGCATTCCACTACAAAATAATCAAGCGCCCCCATCTACTTCTCCTTAATGAACCCTGACGAAAGGAGTGCGGCACCCACGGCTCCAATATACTGTGAATAGGGGGGCACGACAATATCCGTCTGCAACAGTTCCCCCATCGCAAATACAAGCCCCTCGATCAGGGAGGTACCACCCACCATTATCACGGGTTCCCTGATGTCCACCTCCTGCAACTGCTGCTCAAACACCTGTTCTGCAACGCTGTGGCAGGCAGCAGCGGCGACATCTTCTTTTGAACTTCCCGCTGCAAGGGCATTCACGAGACTCTGGGTACCAAACACAATACAATAACTGTTCATCGCGACCTGAGCGGACATCCCTTTGAGTGCAAGGGGCCCGAGCTCAGTGATATCAACACCGAGGCGTTTTGCGGTCATTTCAAGGAACCTTCCACTGGCCCCGGCACAGATACCGCCCATGGTAAATGTCCCCGGGATGCCGTCCTGTACACTAATTGCCTTGTTATCCATTCCACCGATATCGATTACGGTGGAAGGCCCGTGCTGGCAGTCTGCCAGGAATACTGCTCCCTTGGAGTTAACAGTCAGTTCTTCCTGGATGAGGTCAGCTTTGATTTTTTCACCGACAAGGAACCGCCCGTACCCGGTAGTGCCGACCGCCTCGATCTTCTCCCGGGTGACTCCTGCCATATCGAGTGCAAGTTGTATAACGGTCGTCGCACTTTCGAGTACATCGGTGGTCGGTAACCACCCTGTGCCGATAATTTTGTTATCTCTCATCACGACGGCCTTCGTGGTGCTTGAACCTGAATCAAGCCCGAGTGTAAGCCCTACCTGTGTCTCCCTCGCGAGGAGGGCTCTTCTCCGGGCGATAGTGGTCAGGGCTTCCATCCGGGTGAGTAGAGTTCCAGCCGTAGTCCGTTCGGTAAATGAATAACTTACGACCGGAAGCTTGGAATTCTCATGGATGAACCTCCTGAGTTCGTTCCGGACAATCGCGGCCTCAGCGCAGCGGAAACAGGTAGCGATAAAAACGGCGTCTGCTTCGACCCGCCCATCAACCAGTGCTTTGGCCCGTGCAATCGCGAGCTTGAGGTCCGGGCTGCGGACATCCAGGCCGAATTTTGTAAAATCCCGTTTAATATCTGCGAGACTGATATCCGGGTAAAAAATCTCTGCGTCAACTGCCTTTGCGGCCTGGTCAATCTCTTTCTGGACACCACTGTATTCAGGACCGCATGAGAGTTGCGCAATCCGTACAGGTGTGGTCATTTCACACCTCCAAGTCTGGTCAGAAAATCCCTGATCGCGGCAACGAACTCTGCCCCTTCCTCATCATTTACAGGATAACTCAGTTCCAGCAGGGGAATATTGCGTTTCTTCAGCAGGAATACGATCAGTTCGTTTGTCCGGGCGCAACCCATACAGCCGAAGGCGAGGTCGGCATCGTGGATGATGATCCCGGCGTCGGCGTCCTCAATCATCGGGCCGTAAAGTGACATCCTGCCCCGGACACCTGAAGGGACTTCAACTGCCGCATATTTAAGGCCTTTTTTCGGGTCTTCCGGGCTGATCTGGAGTGGTGGGGATTCAAGGCCTGCCGTCTGAATATGTTCCCGTATCGATTGCGCCGCACTCAGGGGAGTATGGCCAAACCGGGCAACAAGGTCTGAGAGGATCAGGCTGGTAGCGGGATAAATAAAAACTTTCGCCATTATTCAGGGCTCCTGTGCGTCGAGTAGTTTTTTCAGTTTGTCTAAATCCAGTTTCTTTTCGGTACTGGGTGATGGTGGGTGAGGGATGGACGTTTCGTTCCGTCCCGTTAGCGCGTGGAGCCCGTAAGAGACGTGACGGATAAGGGAGATTTCAAACTCGTGCCCAAAAAACCCGGGCCTTGCCCCGCCGAGGTTCGCCCGGCAACGCCGTGGATCTCCTGGTGGGAACCCCCTGTCTTTTACAAAAATATGATCGGGATCTAGCTCCCGTAAAGCAACGATGATCTTCCCGACTTCATCTGCAGTTCCTGTGACCTGGAGCCCGAAGCAGGTCTCCTTGATCATCGCGCCTCCCGAGATCTCATATGCCCTGACCGCGAGGTCCTGTGGAGTCATCTCCGGTGACTCCACAAATATGTATTTTGTCACCGACCCCTGGTAACGGGGGATATATTCGCTCATCCCTTCACCTCCCTGATAAACACGATATCTTTCTCCCTGATATTTTTCAGTAGTCCTGCATTGATGACCTTGCCGATAATATTGGTCCCTTCGAAGGGTTCGGATGTAGGTCCGAACTCCTTGTGTGATGAGACTCGTATCCCGACGAGTCCTGCCCCTTTCCTCGCTTCATTGGTAATTGCAAGAGTACCTCCCGGGACCTCGTCTTTCGGTGTATTTTCAGGAATAATTTTTACACCTGTTGGAATTACCGGTTTGAAAAGGTATACGTCGTCAAAAATGAAAAACGCCGGTAACTGCCCGACATCATGGGACCAGAGCCCGGTAAGGAAACGGAATATTTCACAGGAATCCGGTGCATTTGCATCATCGAGGACGATGTCAATCACCTTTGAGAGCGATTCAGTGATCAGCGATACCGTTCCGCCGGCAAGTACCTCGAGTGTTGTCCCCGGGTCCTGGCCAACAACCACACGATCCCCTGCCTGGTTATCCACCAGTGCATTTACACCTCTTGCTACTGCAATCTGCAGTGCTTCACCAAGTGGAAGCCCAATCAGGTCGAACCGTGCCGGAGATGCTGTTATACAGAATATATCGTTTTCCTTCGCAAGCCGGGCAATCTCAATCCCGTGGACCACCTGGGCCACGACCGTATGGGTGGGAATACCCGGGACATCAGTGGTGTAAATATAAACGGCGCCTCTCGACTGGCCTTTTGTCCGGACCGTTACGGTCCCTTCCCTTCGTGGTCCTTTCAACTCCGGGGGTACATCAACCTGTGTCCGGCGGCCATCAAAAATATGGGTGCTCGCGGCCCTGCCCACATGAAACGTCCCGTTTTCCAGCGCCAGGAGCAGATGTTCGACACTTGCTGCGCAATCTGTTGCAATATGTCCATCGTCATATCCCTGGACTGCGAGATCAACATGGGTGACAATCTGCATCCCCTCTTCGAGCAGAATATCCGGGTCAGTTGTTGTGAAAGAACGGGTGGTGTCGGCCCATGCGATAACGGGGATTATTTCTGTTACCTTGTCTCCTGTGCTCCAATGGTCAAGCACTCCGCGGCCTGAAACCACTCTTCCAATCACACCCCCGTTTTCACCGGCGCCATGGTCAGCAGAATGCCGCATCCTTGAAAAGACAAGGTATGAAAGTTTCGGGTCGTAACCTCCGCACCCGAGGATCAAGTCCCCCCGCTCGTACAGGTGTGGTCTCCTGTCCGGAACAATAGCTGAAGGAAACGGTCCGAAGGCAGCACTATACCGGTCTTCCCAGTGTAACTTCAGGCTGTCGATAAAACCGGTGCCTCCCAGAGATACACTGCCAGGTGCAGGGATCTCAACCCGGATCTCTCCTTTCGTGGTCAGGACCTGAAGGTTTTCGGTTGTTTCCTTTTCCTGCAAGCCAGGCCGTATCACGGCAACACAACAGAGTGGGTTCCATCCTGTGACCACCGACGCGAGTCTGCTCCCCTCTGGCACATCGAGGTGCTCTCCGTCGATACGGACCGTAACCATCTACATCCTCCGGTTGATCAGGGTAACGCCGGCTTGCTCATCACTTCACGCTCTTCTTCTGTCAGAATTGCAAGCACATCTGCTGTTTTTCCAATGGAAACAATTTTTCCGCCCCTCATCAGGGCCAGCCTGTCACAGACGTCCCTGACAAATTCCATGTCATGGGAGACCACGATAAAGGTCTCCTCCATTTCGTCCCGTGAATGAAGGATTGAATGTTTCACATCAAGTTTTGTTATCGGGTCCATGGTCCCCGTGGGTTCGTCCAGAACGACCAGTCGTGGTTCACGGATCAGAACCTGGGCGAGCGCTACCCGGTGACGTTCTCCCTCGGAGAGCTGTGAAGGGTACCGGTCCAGGATCTCCCTGCTCTTCTCATCTGAAAAACCAGACATTTTAAGCGTAATGACGGCTTTCCGTATGGCAAGTTCTTTCGGGAACTCAAGCCCGATTGCATCGGTCAGGTTGTCGAGCACCGTGCGGTGTGGGAAGAGGTCATATTCCTGGTGTAACAACCCGATATAACACTTGGCCCGTCCCCGGTACTCAATACCGGGCTTTGTCATATCGATCCATTCATCCCCGATCCGGATGTTCATCTCACCTGATGTTGGTTCGATAATCCCCGAAATAATCCGTGAAAGCGTGGTCTTCCCGGCACCGCTCTTACCAATGATACCGAATATCTCCTTAGTAAAGACGTCGAATGACACTCCGTTCACAGCCCTTACAACCCCGCGGTCAACAGAAATATACCGTTTGATCACGTCCCTGGCAGAGAGGACAAGTTCTCCGATTTCGGTGGCCTCAAACTCTTCCTGGTCATGGTAATCTTTCATAAACTGTTGTATGACCTCTGCAGGAGTGCCCAGTGCCGTGATCTTCCCATCTTCAAGGAGCAGGGCCCTGTCGGCAACATCCTGAATGACCTGTGAGAAGTGGGAGGTCACTACCATGCCCATGTTATCAGTTTTTGCTGCCTCGAGGAGCATCGCATGGACGACTTTGGCGGTACCGGGATCCAGCGTACCGGTCGGTTCATCCGCAAAAAGAACGAACGGCTCCTTCGCCAGCTGGCGGGCAAGGACCACCCGCTGTTTTTCACCGCCTGAAAGGTCACGGGCGATATGCATCATACGGTGGGAGAGGCGGACCTGATCAAGGAGGTCGGCTGCACGGTTGATGGACTTATCAGTGGGATAATCAATATCATCCAGTGCATGAAGGACATTCTCAATGACCCGGTCGTCCCCGTAGAGTGCAAAGGTCCTCTGGAACATGATTGCCGTACGGTTCATAATACGGCGTTTTATTGCACTATTGGCTTCATTCCAGAAATCCACATCGAGTGACCTGAGAAATCCTCCACACTTCGGACAGATCTGGCCATTTTTGCTCGGGACATCCAGGTAATCGCAGCCTTCACACGCTGCAACATGATAGGTGATCTTCCCGCTCGTTGGTGGGATCTCCACCCCTCTCATAAGTTGCATCAGGACCGTCTTTCCTGCGCCGCTCCTTCCGATAATCCCAAGGATTTCTCCCTCTGAAAGTTCAAAAGAAATTGTATCGAGGACTCGTTTTCCGTCAAAATCCATGCACAGATTTTCAACGGTGATCAGTGGGGCCATTCTTCACCTCTTTTAGATCATGCAACGTACGGACATATTACTTTTTATATACAGATATGTCAGGATCCGGTATACAGGAGTTTTCTCACGATCTCGACAACTTCACTCACGTTTTTCACTACATGCCCTGCAGTCTTATATAACTCGTCGGGTTTTCCTCCAGACTGTTCCTCTGTGAGGATTGCAATATCGGCTTTTTTCATTGCACACAGGTCGTTGATGCTGTCACCGACCATGACCACCTTATCGAATTCGCACTGGAGGTCTGATACGATCTGTGCCTTCATGGAAGGTGTCGCCACCCCGTACACACGGTCACGCGGAATCCCCAGGTAATCTGCCATCCGTTCGAGTTTAGCGACCCGGTCACCAGATGCGATGTACGTGGGGACCCCCATCCTGTGAAGGGTGGATATGGCTTCTTTGGCCCCCTCAAATGGTCGTCCGCCGGTGGTAATCGTAAACTCAATGCCTGGTAATGCCATGTTCAGGATGACCCCGCTGTTCATGGTTACCACCGCTTCGCGGCTGCAATTTCTCCATACATCACGAATACACTGCTGGAGGTCGCCAACCGTTGCATGGGTGTCATTATACAGAGTATCGCCCACCTCCTCCGCAGCGACGACCTTCCTCGTGCAACTAATACCAAACCCGATATTGCCCTCAACCAGGAACTCCGACAGAAGTTTACCCGGAGGCATGTCCATGACCTCCCTCGAATGGAGGTGCATCACGACAAGTACACGTTCAGGAGAACTGAAGGTAAGCATCGTGGTTTCAATACCGGGTAACAGCAGGTTGTTAAGCACATCCTTTGCCACCCGGTACGTATGGAGCAGGGTTCCGGCACTATCGAAGACTACCGCGACTGACGTTGCAATTCACTCCCCATAAACTCTTTCTACTTATTTATCCTTGAATGAAGTTAGATGGTCCTTACTGATACCGCAGACAAGATAAAGAGCATGGAGATCAGAGGGGCAGGGCGGATTGCCAGGGCGGCCGCGCTTGCATTATCGGAGCATGCGGGATCCATTGAGTCGACGGATATTGCCTCATTTTCCAATGAGATGA
The DNA here is from genome assembly GCA_903819595.1 of uncultured Methanomicrobiales archaeon. GTDB lineage: Archaea > Halobacteriota > Methanomicrobia > Methanomicrobiales > Methanospirillaceae > CAIKOD01. The sequence continues at coordinate 9,911 of CAIJED010000264.1, forward strand.
AGCGTGCTGCGGACCTTATCGCAGGGACAAGGCCAACCGCTGTCTCGCTACCGAATGCAGTAAATATTGTCATGGCGTCAATGGCCCAGGCGACGACCGTGGCTGAAGCAAAAATGGCGATTGGTTCAAAAGCATTTGAGTTTGTTCAGTCCTCAAAAAATGCGGTTGAACGCATCGGAAAAATCGGGGCACGCAATATAAGGGACGGGGATGTCGTCCTCACCCACTGCAATTCAGAGGCTGCACTCGCATGTCTTATCGAGGCCCGGAGGAGTGGTAAGGATTTTACAGTTTTCGCAACGGAAGTCAGGCCAAGGAACCAGGGACTTCTCACCATTCGCGTGCTTAATGAAGCTGGAATTAAAACGAATTTTATTGTTGATTCTGCAGTTAGATCGTTTATCAACGAGATTGACCTGGTGATCACCGGTGCAGATGCGATAACAGTAAACGGTGCCGTGGTCAACAAGATTGGAACCTCTCAGATTGCACTTGCGGCACATGAAGCACGGACGAATTTCATCGTGGCCGCAGAAACCTACAAATTTGCACCACGGACAATCCTCGGCGAGCAGGTCGAGATCGAAGAACGTCCTGCTAGTGAAGTGCTCCCGGACGAGATGGCGAAAAACCTCCCGTATGTAACGGTACGGAACCCGGTGTTCGATGTGACCCCTGCAGAGTACGTCGACCTGATTATTACTGAATCAGGTGCGATTCCACCGCAGATGGCCTATATTATCATTCGGGATTACCTCGGCTGGGACATATCTGAATTTGGAAAGGAATTTGATATAGACCACCATGATTAGGAGAGAAACAAGCATGTCAGATGTCATTGCATCATACTACTTCAGGCCAAGGGGAGACACCACTCCGGAAGAAGCTGCACAAGCCCTTGCCGATGAGGAGACCACCGGTACGTGGACCGGCGTAACAACACGAATGGAATATGTGAAACGCCTCGACGGGGCCGTTCTTGATGTTAAACCTTCAGGAAATGGATATATTGCTCGGATCAGTTATCCTGCGGATGTGTTTGAGCCGGGTAATGTTCCACAGTACCTGTCGGTCGTTGCAGGGAATCTCTTTGGCCTCTCGAGGCTGGAAGTCGTGAGGTTCCTTGATTTTTCACTTCCGGATCAGCTCGTCCCGTTCAGGGGGCCAAAATACGGGATCGTGGGTATAAGGCAGATGATGGGTACGACGAAGCGGCCTCATATCGGGACCATCATAAAACCTAAAGTGGGGCTCACACCGGATGACACCGCCTCCGTCGCCTACCAGTCAGCGATTGGCGGGATTGATCTCATTAAGGATGATGAGACCCTTACCGACCAGAAATTCTGCCCTATTGAGGAACGGGTGCCGAAAGTGATGGCAAAACTCGAGGAGGCAAGGGAGGAGACCGGGCACCAGGTCCTTTATGCGGTCAATATTACCACACGTGGGGACCAGATCGTCGAGCGTGCGGAACATGCCATAGCACTCGGGGCAAACATGATCATGATCGACGTGATTACTGCCGGGTTCGGTGCACTTCAGGCACTAGGGGAAGCGTCGGGAATCCGGGTTCCGATTCATGTCCACCGGACAATGCATGCGGCAATGACAAGAAATCCCGAACATGGCATCGCAATGCGGCCCCTCGCACGGCTGGTACGGATGCTGGGAGGGGACCAGCTGCATACTGGTACCGTAAGTGGAAAGATGGCACACGCCGCGGAAGAGGTAACTGGTGATAACCGGGTACTGACCGAACCGGCATTTGGAATGAAACAGACATTTCCTGTGTCAAGCGGGGGTCTCCACCCTGGCAAGGTGGAGATGGAGCTCTCAACGCTAGGTACTGACATTATCCTCCAGGCCGGTGGGGGTATTCATGGGCATCCTTCAGGAACTGCAGCCGGTGCCCGGGCTATGCGGCAGGCTGTAGATGCATTCATGGCTGGGATCCCGGTCCGGGAATATGCAAAGGATCATTTCGAGCTGGAGCAGGCACTCAGGTTATGGGGTACCGCCTGATTTCCAGGGAGGTGCATACCGTGGAGATAGAATTTACAAAGTTACATGGCAATGGAAATGATTTCATCCTGGTCGATGAGTACGAACAGGTGGTAATTCCGGACCTGATGAAGGGAGATTTTGCTGAATCATTTTGCGATCGGCATTTTGGTATCGGGGCCGACGGTGTACTCTACCTTTCAAAAGCGAAATCTACAGGCGATCTGATAATGCGCCTGTTTCAGCCGGATAAAAGTGAAGCTGAAATGTGTGGAAACGGGATCCGCTGTTTCGCAAAATATGCGTATGATCGTGCTCTTATCGGGGAGAACTGCGTCATCGAAACACCGGCAGGCCTGTTGCCCGTTCAAATGAACTATACTGGAGAAGATTTTATGGCAAAAGTCCTGATGCCGGAACCGAACTTTGAGAGGAAAGACATACCGGCAACCGGCACTGGTGTATATAATGAGCAGATCGGTCAATATGAAGTGTTTGCGGTGAATACGGGAGTTCCACACGCCGTCATTTTTGTCCCGTCGGTGGCAGCAGTGGATATTGCCTTGGAATCACCAGGGATCCGGCACCACGAGACTTTCACTGCCGGTGCGAATGTAAACTTTGTCGAAAAGACCGGGATTGATGCGATACGGATACGGACATTTGAGAGGGGTATTGAAGATGAGACCCTGTCCTGCGGGACCGGTGCCACCGCATGTGCCGCCGTGGCGCACAAGCTCGGGTATGCGGGAGTCACCATCCATGTGGATACAGAAGGAGGTCCCCTGAATATCTACCTTGGAAAGGACACGTTTATGGAAGGTCCTGCAAGTACGGTGTTCACCGGGACCATCAAATTCTGATTTTTTCTAAACTCCGGGTATACGGATACTCAACATATTGGAGATACGATGCAACCCCACCATCTACCCGGGGTTCTGACTAGTTAAATCAACTCTGCATAAAAGAAAGAACGCAGGATCCAATGCCCGGTAAACCTGTGCTCCTTGAATCGCCACCAGGAAAGCGACTTTTTGTGATCCATGTTGCGATCGCGTCGTTCATGGGTACCCTTGATTACACCATTGTGAACCTCGAACTCCCCGTAATCGCTGATTACCCTGGTATCAGCATTACTCTCGTCTCATGGATCCCGATCGCACACCTGTGGATGCTTGCGTCAGTTCTCACTTGCATTCGGACACTTTGCTGACATTCATGGCTACCGGAACCTGTACGTTGCGGCGTTCGCGGTATTGACGCTTGCTTCGTTCCTTTGTGCTACTTCCCCTTCTATCCAGGTACTAATCGCAAGCCGCGTCAACCAGGGGCTTGGGGCAGCGATGCTCCAGGCAATTAGGGGGTGATGATCGTCATCTATCTACCCATGCGGATATGGGGGTGGGCATCGGGCATGTTCTTAACGTTCGCTGTCATCGGAGTCGCCAGCTTCTCGATGGTTTTTCTGCTGGTATCAGGAACTGTATCTGCAGAAGGTGTATTTGCTCCCGGCCAGCCGGATGACGGATTCCATGCCGCATTCCTTTTCGGATTTGCGATCTCTTTCGTCGTCCTCGTAACAGCAATATTTTCACGCGGGAAGAAGGAAGAGGCAGACCAGGGCATGGACAACCATGGATGAGAATGGTCACCGTTTAACTTCACAACACGTGAAAATGTCCCGGACGTGATAGATTTCCCGTCTGTTCATGTCAGAAGACGTTCCATCTTGCGGTAAGATGAACGCATGGTAACAGCGTTAACGCCATGGGGTACTGAATGATGGAGTCTGATTCAATGGTCTTCCGATTTTGGCGGCTGTTCCAGTGAAGGTTCCTTTACGTTTTGTATACCTGGCCCGGTGATCACGAAATAAAAGAAATTTCCTGCAGGGAGTGAGCGGTGTTTTATGAGAGTTGCACGGCGCACCGTTCCCTGTTCCCGGTTGAATCGGATTATTGTCTTCGAGATATGTTCGAGTGCCGTGCCCCCAAGACCCGAGTAGACATTTTTTGCCATGTCCATGTAGACCTGATTGGTCACGACGACCGGGATTCGGTATCGTTTTGCAAAACCAAGGAGGAGGACGATTTGCCGGGTGAGTTTCTGCATGGCGTCCCGTCCCTTCTCAAGATTTGTCCGGTAGAGTGCCGTAGCAGAATCCACGATGACCAGGCCGACGTTCCGGGTCCGCACCACGGTATCCAACCCGGCGATCATGACCCCCTGCTGGTCGAAATCGGTTGGTTCGTAAATGTACAGGTGCTCGGCAAGAGTTGCGGCATTTTCACCGGCGATCTGCCGGAACCGTTCGATGGAGAAACCCTCTGTATCAATGAAAACGACGGATTTCCCTGATACAAGACAGTTAACTGCGGCGAGAATGCAGGCAGAACTTTTCCCGCTTGCCGGTTCCCCAAAGAACTGGGTGATGGTCCCAGGTTCAAGTCCCCCGTTCAGTAACTGGTCTAGGTCAGGGCTGCCACTCGGTATTTTCCCCATGTCCACTGGCATCACCTGCCGCAGATCCCGGGAGGGTCTTCCAGGCATGTTCCTCAATACGTCGGATGAGTTCTCTTGCTGGGAGTCCCAGTTTTTGGGCCTGGCCCTGTGCTTCATCAAATTCAGCCTTCAGTGTGTAACACCGGTCCCCCACCCACCCGTACTTTACCGGGACTTCAATCACCGTCCCCTGGATATCAAGCCGGACCTTCTCAATTGTGCGCATCGCAATAAAACGGTGGACTGAAGGAGTGCAGCGGACACCGAGCGTCCCAAGTTCCGAGGCCATCACTCCCGCAAGTCGTGCAGAATCCTCTTCCCTGCAGATCACCCGGGCGAGATAGCCGCCACGGCCCTTTTTCATGATGCAGGGGATCGCACTGGCATCCCGTGCACCCGCCTTCATGAGCACCGAGATGGCGTTCCCGATGATCTCTCCGGTGACGTCATCAACATTCGTCTCCAGCACATCAACGAAATCCGGATTTAATTCATCGGTTTTCTCGAACAAAGTTGCCCGCAGGACATTTGGAATACCGGGGGGATCCCGGCTTCCTGCACCATATCCGATACCGGAAACGTTCACCGGGCCAATTCGCTCCAGGCTTATCGTTTCAAATTCTGAAAGGAGCGCTGCCCCGGTTGGTGTGCATAGTTCACCGTCCGCCGGGGTTCCAAGCTTGCATGTGAGTCCTGATGCTTTTAGTACTGCCATCGTCGCGGGGGCCGGGACTGGCATCATTCCATGGTCCCCTTTCACCATCCCGCCACCGACTGCGACAGGTGTTACGGCAACACCATCCGGTTTAAGGAGGTCCAGGGCGGTGCAGGCACCAATTACATCTGCAATCGCATCATCGGCACCAACTTCGTGAAAGTGGGTCCGGTCCCCGTGGACGGATTGTTCTGCGTCTGATATCCTCCGGAATACCCGTACCGCCATCCTGATGGCAGGTTCAGGTGCCTGGGCATTCTTAATCCGTGTGATGACTTCCTCAAGTGTCCGGGAACATGGTGTTGCATGGGTCTCTACCCGGATCGCCTGTATACCTGCCCGGTTGACGATAGAAAAAGAAGGGTCTGTAACAACCGAACGCATCGCATCTGCCACAGTATCCTTGTCTGCACCAAGAGAGAGCAGGGCACCGGTGACCATGTCCCCGGCGGCACCATGGAACGGTTCAAAGAGGAGATATCGCATGATTCTAACAGTACATATAAATTCCCGCATATATGATCTTTCTGGGATGCCTGAAATTCACCTGAAAGTGGACAGTGCCTACCCTGGTGACCAGGGGGGCGGAAAGGCCAGGCTCGACCCGGAGACGATGCTGTTTTTAAAAATCTCTCCCGGTGACCTTGTGGCTATTGAAGGAAAGCGAAGGACTGTGGTGAAAGTATGGCGTGCACTGCTCGAAGACTGGAACCAGCATAAAGTCAGGATCGATAATTTTTCACGGACGAATGCCGGGGTCAGTATCGGGGACACCATAAAGATCTCAAGCCTTAAAGAAGAGATCGAGGCAAAAAGAGTCTTATTAGCACCCCCTGAAGACCTTCCCAAGAATATCCAGGTCTCGAATAACCCCCACGTCGTCAACAGCCTGATCGATTTTCCTGTGGTAAAGAATGATCAAATCCCGATCATGGTGGGCCTGCCCTTTATCCAGCCCCAGATTGTTGCCTATAAAGTGGTCGATATTGAGCCGGAACAGGCCGTTATCATTACAAAAAATACGATTATTGAGTTCTCTGAAATGCCGGCGGCAGGATTCGAAGGGTTGAAACGGGTTTCTTACGAAGATATCGGGGGCCTTAAAGATGAGCTCCAGCGCCTGCGGGAGACAATTGAGCTCCCGATGCGTCACCCGGAACTATTTCAGAAGCTCGGGATAGAACCCCCGAAAGGGGTACTGTTATACGGCCCCCCCGGGACCGGGAAAACGCTGATTGCCAAGGCCGTTGCAAGCGAGAGTGGGGCCCACTTTATCTCAATCGCCGGTCCGGAAGTGATCTCAAAGTATTACGGGGAGAGTGAACAGCGGCTCCGCGAGGTATTTGAAGAGGCCCGGCAAAATGCCCCGTCGATCATATTTATCGATGAACTGGACTCAATTACCCCAAGAAGGGAAGAAGTGACCGGGGAGGTCGAACGGAGGGTCGTTGCACAGCTGTTAACAATGATGGACGGTCTCGAGGAACGGGGACAGGTAGTCGTCATCGGCGCGACGAACCGGATCGATGCGGTAGATCCAGCATTGAGAAGGCCCGGGAGGTTTGACCGGGAGATCGAGATCGGTGTCCCAAGTGAGCTTGACCGTATTGAGATTATGAAGATCCACACCCGTGGGATGCCGCTTGCTGAGGATGTGAAGCTCGAGGACCTTTCACAGCAGACCCACGGGTTTGTGGGCGCTGACCTGGCAGCGCTCGCACGTGAGGCAGCTATCCGGGCGCTCCGCCGGTACCTCCCCCACATCGATCTGGATGCAAAGGAGATCCCGTCTGAGATCCTCGATACACTTCACGTAAAGGCTGCAGACTTCAGGGGTGCTCTTCGTGACGTCAGCCCGAGTGCGATGCGGGAAGTCATTGTTGAAGTATCCCATATCAGGTGGCAGGATATTGGTGGGCTTGACGCAGCCAAGGAGGAAGTCCGGGAGACCGTTGAATATCCGTTAACTGACCGGCAGCGGTTTGATGACCTCGGGATCCAGCCCCCGAAGGGGGTACTGCTATACGGGCCCCCCGGGACAGGGAAAACGCTGATTGCCAAGGCAGTTGCCAATGAGAGCGGTGCCAATTTCATTGCAATCAGGGGGCCGCAATTGCTCTCGAAATACTGGGGGGAAAGTGAACGGGCAGTCCGTGAGATTTTCAAGAAGGCCCGGCAGGTAGCGCCGGCCATTATATTTTTCGATGAGATGGATGCCATTGTCCCACACCGCGGGGCAAACCAGAACTCCCATCTCCTGGACAGTGTCCTGAATCAGATCCTCACTGAAATTGATGGGTTACTGGAATCAAAAGATGTCATTATCATGGGAGCGACAAACCGCCCGGACATGATAGACCCGGCACTGCTCAGGGCCGGAAGGTTTGACCGCCTGGTGTATATCGGTGAGCCAGGTCTTTTAGACCGGCAGAAAATTCTTACAATCTATCTCCTGCAGATGCCGGTCGAAGGATCCGTGCTGTATGAAGTTATTAATATCACGGATGGCCTTGATGAACCGGCAATTGAATTCCTGATTGAAAAAATGGGCACCAGACAAACGGTTACCCTCGGTGAGATACGCGCAATTGTTGAGTCCATCGAGAACAAAGAACGGGCGTCACTCGATCGGGGAACACGACGGAAACTCCTGTGGGAAATGATGAAACAGAACGGGCTCTCCTTTGAAGATCAGAATTTGCAGGAATTTATTCATCAACTGGCGATAATGACTGAAGGTTATGTGGGATCAGACCTTGAGCTTCTGTGCCGTGAAGCAGGGATGCTCGCACTCCGGGAGAATAGCAGCGTTGTCGCACTGAAACATTTTGAACTGGCCAAGCAAAAAATTCACCCGACAATGAACCAGAATATCAGGGAATGGTATAAAAGGATCCAGGATTCTTTCAAAGGCGGCCTGCCGAAGGAAGGGCAGCCCCCTGAATACCAGTAATTCATCTTTTTCATTGCAAAAATTATCGTGGCTCTTTTCCTGATGTGAATAGTGAATTCAGTGGCTCTATCCCGCAGGTAGCTCAAAAAAGCCTCTCGCGTGGTTCATCCGGGGTTACCAGTGCCGGTTTATATCCTGCCCATGGAAGAACCTTCAGATGGTCAGTCGAATAATGAACACCTATATATGGCCGCATCAAAACCTGTGTACCAGGACGTAACGGCTTTCATCATGTCGAACCTTACCACTCTCCTCGATGCCAGAAGTGTCCCATCAGAGAAAACTGCGCTGATCTGCCCATCCAGAGATAGTACGCTGTCGTACGGGTTTCTGCGGAGTGAAATGAACCGTGTAGCCCTTGGACTCTCACAACTTGGGATCCGAAAGGGAGACCGTGTATGCATCTATCTTGACAGTTCCCCCGAATACCTGATCAGTTATTTTGCGATATGGCGGATTGGTGGCGTTGCCGTACCCACGAATATCGTATACCGTGAGGACGAACTATCCCATGTGGTCGATGATGCAGGGGCGTGTGCCGTCATCACTGATCATCAGGGTGCTGGTATCATTGAACGTATCCGGGAAAAACATCCACAGGTCTGTCATGTTGTCAGCACCGGGGCCGGGGGTCCGGGCGTTGTGGGGTGGAATTCTTTTCCGGATGCACCAGTCCAAATGCGGGCAACCAATTGCTACCTGGACGACCTGTGCCACATCCAGTATACTGCAGGAACGACCGGACAACCAAAGGGGGCGATGCTTTCGCACGGGAACTGGATTACCGCCCTTGATGCGGAACGCGAGGCTATCAGGATAACTCCTGATGACATCTATCTCGGAATTTACCCGATGGGCCATGTCGGTCTTTCATGGGGGCTGGCCATGCTCCGTGCCGGGGGCACCTATGTGATGATGGAGCGGTTTGACCTTGAACAGTACTGTGCACTTGCGAGCAGGTACAAGGTAACAATCCTTGCCGGTATGCCTCCTGTGATCCACTCCCTGGTGCACTGTCCCCCTGGTACCGAACGACAGCTCAATAGTGCCCGCGTGATTATTTCGGGAGGAGGACAACTCCTGCCTGCGATATGGGAAATGTTTGATCGACGTTTTCATATCCCTGTTGCAAATTCGTATGGTCTTTCAGAGACGATCGTAATAGGGTCAGGTACCACCACATTGCCCGGATACCCGCACCTTACCCGTGGTTACCAGAGTGTTGGTGTCCCGGTTGGTTATACTGAAGTGATGGTGGTGGATCCGGATAACCCTGGTCTGGAGCTTGGGCCAGGAGAGACCGGGGAAATTGCTCTCCGTGGTCCGTCCGTTGCGCAAGGTTACTGGAACATGTCCGGGGCAACGGCTGATGTTTTCAGGCCGGATGGCTGGTTCCTCACCGGAGACATCGGTCATATTGACGAAGAAGGTGTCCTTTTCATCACCGATCGGAAAAAAGATATGATCATTATGTCCGGCTGGAAGATCTATCCAACCGAGGTCGAGAATGTCATTATCCAGCATCCGGCGATATCCGATGTTGCAGTCTTTGGCCTCCCGGATGAACGAAAAGGGGAACTGCCTGTGGCAGCAGTAATTCCTATGTCCGGGAGCCATGTCACAGCACAGGAACTCGACAAATTCTGCCGTAACCATCTTGCCGGGTATAAGGTCCCCCGGAAATTCATCATGGCGGATGACCTTCCCCGGGTGAACGGCTGGAAACTTCTCCGGCGAGCTCTCCGCGAGAAATATCGGTAATCGTGCGATTCTAAAAAGACTTATAATCCTATATAAACCAATAATCAATACGGGGGAATTCCTTCTCTGTCCAGGGAAAACAAAAGGTCTACTGGTATAAATGGTCTGGATCAGGCACTGGAAGGTGGTTTTCCTGTGGGTACGACGGTTCTGGCGATGGGTTCCGCAGTGTCCGGGACGGATCTCCTTGTCCGGCAGTTCTGGCAGTCTGAAGGTGAGGAGGGGACCTACATCATGCTTGATGCAGAGGTGCAACCTGGCATGGTGGATGGCAGGGGATTTACCCTCGATGAATTCATCTCAAATCTGAAGGGGCAGAAACTTGTTATCGACTCTCTCTCATCACTTATTCTTAAATTGGGGATTAACGCGGGTGTACAATGTATTCTTGCTGCAAGGGATATTGCAGTAACACGGAAGGCAAATGTGGTGTTTACGTTCTACCCCGAGCTCCATCCGCGGGTGGAAGAAGTCCTTGTGATGAGGGCTGTGGATATTATCCTTGAATTAAAAGAAGTGATTTTCATGAACGAGATCGAACGTCAGCTGGCGGTTCACAAAATTACCGGTATGGCTGTCCCCAGGCGGCTGATACCGTTTCTCATCAATGAAAAGGGGATCGAACTCTCGACGACTTCGAGAGTTGTGTAATCTGCCTGCAATAATACTTAATTTTCGGGATACCGTCCTGACCTTTTCATCCAGAGTTGTTTATGAACCCGTGGGGTTATTTGCTCCCTCACCTGGCCGTCAGAGATCGCCTGCACTCCTGCCCCGGTCCACTCTTTAACGGATGTGGAAAATAGTCGCGGGGGGAGATCAAAGGGTATCTAAACCGGTTGAACTTCCCACCAATGCATCACTGCCCACCACGTTCAAGGGAGGCAGTACACCGCAGGGATCTTTTTTTTATGGTACAAGCCGGTGACGATCCCGTGGGAATAATACGGCCTCACGGATATTGGAAAGGCCAAGCATCGTCATCACCAGTCGCTCCGCACCAAGCCCCCATCCTGCATGGGGTGGCATTCCGTACCTGAAGGGGTTTAAATAAAATTCAAAGTTATCTGAAGATAGGCCCTTCGCGCGTATCTGGTGGACCAGCTGATCATGCTGGTGGACACGCTCTGCGCCGCTTGAGAGTTCCATCCGCGGGTGCATGAGGTCGAAGGCCTTACAGACTGAAGGGTCGTCATCGTATGGCAGCGCATAATAGGGTTTTATCGCGGTCGGCCAGTCGGTGATAAAATAATGTACTCCCATCTCCTCCCCGATAGCCTTCTCCGAGACAGTACCGATGTCGTCACCATATTGGATGTCCTCCCCGGTTGCTTTCTTCGCAATTTCAATTGCTTCCGGATATGGAAGTCTTGGGAACCCAGGTTCCGGAATGGTGAAGTCCTGTATTTCAAGGGCTGCCAACTGCTCGCTGCATTGGTCGGCGACCGTTTTATAGGTCATGATGACCAGCTCTTCGAGAACCGTCATTACCTCGAGATGGTCAGCAAATGACATCTCCATATCGATGGATGTGGCCTCGTTGAGGTGTTTTGTCGTGTTATGTTCTTCAGCACGGAATATCGGGCCGATTTCAAAGACCTTCTCAAATCCTGCGGCCATCATCATCTGCTTATAGAGCTGGGGGCTCTGGTTGAGGAATGCCTCTCGCTCGAAATATGCAATCGGGAAGAGTTCCGTCCCGCCCTCTGTCGCGGTGGCGACAATTTTAGGAGTCGTGATGTTGATAAACCCCCGTGTGAAAAAGAACTCGTAGACTGCACGTGTAACCGTACTCCTGATCTGGAATACTGCACTGACACGCGGGCGGCGAGCATCGAGGAACCTCGCATCAAGCCGGGTATCAAGTTCTGCGGGAACTTTTTCTACCACATCGAGTGGCATCGGGCTCCTGCTCAGGCTGATAATCTCGAATATTTCCGGGATGAGTTCCCTGCCTCCGGGTGCCTTCTCGATTGGCTTCACCTGGCCTGCCACCCGGACGATGGACTCGCGGGATACCGCCTTAACTGCGCCAAGAACTGATTCGGATGCCTTCTTTTTTACTATTGTGGCCTGTATGATGCCGGTTCTGTCTCGTATCAGTAAAAAGGTGAGGCCGCCGAGGTCACGAACTTCATGGACCCAGCCGATAATCTCTGCCTGCCCGATATCCGGATGTACGGCATGTATTGGTATACGCATATCAAATCCAGTACAGATGGAACGGGCGAGGTAATTGTTTTTGCGGGGTCGCGAGGGAAGCCTGCCAGGAAAGTATCGTGGCGATTATTTTTTGCCGTTCTCCCCGGGCAGGGTCCTGTTGGGATGAGACACCCGGATTATCCAGTAAAGATTTTCTCCAGGACCGACTCCTCGATTGACCCCTGTTTTTCAATTGCTGATCGCCAGTGGTCAGGTTTTTCCCAGTGGTACCAGTCCTGCATCGCCATCATGACCAACCATCGGTTGGTCACATCAAGACCGCACTGGTAGAGTTCAGAGAACAGATCAGGCCCGTCATTTTTATTGAAATCCGTAGTGAGGCAGAGCTTAAGAATATTGGACATCGCATCGCCGACAACTTTGGTGTGGTACCAATGAGAACGGCTCCAACGGCTGTCCATCATCTCTTTCATATCAAGTGTCCGGAACTGCTGGAGTTCCGGGATGTTGATCATGGGGTTTAACCGGTACTCGGACAGGATATAGGCAAGGAGCATGTCCCGTGCATAATAGATCGCATTATGCATCACATAATACCGCTGGGGAAGGCTCTGGTTTGCCTTTTCGAGGGCATGCATCTCGTACATACTCTCCCTCATCAGGAGGTATACCTGCGAATTTCGCATCACCGGGAATTTATTCGAGATGTAGATATTTGATAAAATAGACCATGGTACTTCTGAAAGCGTATTCCGGAAGAGTAAAAAGAGGTGGAATAACAGTTTTTTCCGTTGTGCGATCTCAAGTTCCCTCGTATTTTCGTCCTTTAATACATCCAGGTAGATCTGTTTCATCCCTTCGCCTGCAGATACTTCGTCAAATGAAAGTACCTTAAACCCGCCATTTTTTGCCGCAATCCCCTTGAATATTAACTCAATGCAGTTTTTTGTAATGACAAAATCTTTCAGCATCCCGAGTTCACTGCTCGAAAACAGGATCATATTATTCCCGGTTCCATAGGTGTAATCATCGATCAGGATACCCTGGTCCGGGATGTCATCCTGTCGCTTCAATGTGATCCTGATCCCGAGCAGTTCCTCTGCATGGGCAAGCAGCTCAGTTAGTTCATCCGAGAGATTGTAGGTACTGCTCATGGAGAATCACGCCCGGAGTCCGGGGTAGCGGGGTCCTGATCCATAGGGTGTATAACGGGCATTCAGGGAAATTTTAAGCCTGACTTCGTTATTCTTTCTATATCCTTTTCGTGTAGAATAAATCTTTCATCCGGCGGGGCATTTTTTATTCTATTCAGGTTTTTTAGAAAAAGTCTGGCCGACCATGTAAGAATACATTGTCCGGCCGAGAGTATATTTTGTGTTTGGAAGAAAATCTCAAGGCCCTGGTGTTGCAGAACCAGATTTCAGGGTCTTATATGAGTAATATAGTGATGATTCGCAGAATACCGGCCGAGCATCTATATTTCGGGATTCGCAGTGCCGGAGGAGGACATCTCCGTATCCTGATGGTGATGACGGGCACCTGCCTGGATGGCGGACCGGACGACCTGGATAAATCCCGGGACTTCAGTCACGATAAAATGCCAGAGCAGGAACGGGTCAGCACCGAAACGTGCCTCTGCAATACTCTGGCTGATCCCTTCAACCTCTTTCCAGGGTGCGCCCGGGTACATCTCTTTCCGGGGAGCTGAGATCCTCGTGATTGCAAGGCTGATGATCTGAAGGCTCCTTTCACATGCCCGGCGTAGTAATGACTCCCTCGCAAACGACTCGTAAGCCATCCCCTTGCACCGTACCTGGAGAAATTCAAGTTCGCCGAGTACCTGCATCAGTGCTTCCTGGTCAACCTCCCCCATTTCGGGATCGAATGATGCGGCTGCGGGAGATTCCGCTAGCACACGGGTCGTGATGAGATTGATCTTCGTTGAAAAATACTCCTCAAGGTGCCATTTAAGACCGAGGTAATGCCGGTATGTTTCAGATCCGGGTGAAAACTCGACCATCAGTTCAACCGTATCGACAGGAATTGCATCTCTCCGTGCAAATGCCCCGAACATCCCGATTTTTTTAACCCCATACATCCCTTTGATGATTGGAAAAATTGTGTTAAGCCCGATAAGGACTTCCTCAGCCATTGAAACATCCGGCGCCCGTATTCCTTGTTTGATCATGCATCCCCCGTGTGAGAACCACTTTTTAGTTATAACAACTTAAATCCTCTATTCGTGTCAAGTGGATCCCGGGTGGGTATCCGGACAGGAGGACCGTGTTCCGTCGCAACGCGCACCCTTCATGGAATTTACCATCTATCCGGTATGCGCTGGTAATATCTTTAATATCCCTTCAGCGAGTCCCCTGCACTTTTCTTCATTAGTCATCATGGTATCCAGACAGGCCGCACCCGGGACTGTCATCGTGTCCCGTTCGTCCTGGATGAACAGGTCGAGGAAATCCTTGTACAATTCATAAGTGCCCGATGATGACGGGGAGAATCCTTTCGCTTTCATAAGTTCCCCTGCAGGACCACTAAAGGGGGCATTCCCGATAAACGGGCTCACCGCAACGACATATTGTCCCCGCAATGCATCCCGGACTCCCTGGCATTCCAGGATGGGAAGGATACTGGTGACCGGATTACTCGGACCGATTATCACGGCATCTGCTCCTGTAATCGCCTCGATAACGTCCTTTGTTGCAGCAGGTGGCGATTCTGGTTCGCGTTTTACTGCATCAATCGGCAGGGAACCCTTGCAGCGTACCCAGTACTCCTGAAAATGGATGTAGTTCCCTGATGACCGGACCAGGGTAGCAACCGGTGAATCGGTCATGGGGAGCACCCCTGCCCGGACACCCATGTTCCTGCATAGGATGCTGGTAGCAGCGGTAAGGGATTTCCCCTGGTTGAGGAGATCACCTCGTGCAATCTGGACTGCACGGTCACGGTCGCCGATGGCAATATATTCATCGGTTCCCAGATCGAGGAGGGCCTTGTGAGTAAGAAATGAGTCCCCGGAAATCCCCCACCATGTGTCAGTGTTGAGGATCCCGGCAAAGAGGTACATCACCGTATCGATATCCGGTGACATGTGTCCCCCTGATATCCAGACATCTTCTGCGGTGTTTACCACGACATTGATATCCTGGTCATCGGAATAACTCCGGAAACCACGGAGGAGTTTTGGTGTGCCTGTCCCGCCGGAAAGAAAGGTAATCATTACTCAATAGGTTTATCTTCTCTATATCAAGATTGTCTAGTGGTTTTGAGTGGATGAAAACGATCAAAGACCCGGTCCACGGGTATATTGAGGTAGATACGCCATCCCTCACGCTCCTCGACTCGCCAATATTACAGAGACTGCGCCATATCAAGCAACTGGGTTTTTCTTATCTGGTATATCCGGGGGCGAACCATACACGGTTTGAGCACTCACTTGGGACGATGCACCTTGCAGGGGTGATGTGTCGCCAGCTCGGGGTGTCGGAATATGACCGCCTGCTGATCGTGACAGCAGCACTCCTCCATGATATCGGGCATGGACCCTTTTCGCATTCGATTGAGCCGGTAATGGAAGAGCTGACCGGCCGGAGCCACCATCGGATTGGAAATCTGCTGAAATCCGACGCTCTTGCACCCCTGCTAGAAATAATCGGGGTGGACAGGAACGAACTCGGCGAAGTCCTCACTGGGGAACATCTGCTGTCGGGGATTATCCATGGGGAACTGGATGTTGACCGGATGGATTACCTGCTGCGGGATGCCCACTACACCGGAGTCCCGTATGGGACTGTCGATGCAGAACGGCTCATCAGAAGCACACTCTTAACAGAGGAAGGGATCGTGATCCATGAGAGCGGGATCAATGCGGCAGAATCGCTCCTGATCGCGAGGACGCTGATGAGGCCGGCGGTCTATTTTCACCACGTCAGCAGGATCGCAGAGACAATGTTCAACCATGCAGTTGTACACCACCTGGAAGACAAGTCGCCGGCTGAAGCAGCCGGCATGATGAGCATGGATGATGTCTCCTGCATTCACGCGCTCCGGACATCAGACTGCAGGGTCGCAAGAGAATTTGCAGAAAGGATCTTCTGTCGCCGGCTCTATAAGAGGGCACTTTATGTGGGCCGTGAACAGGTCAATGTCAAATCAATCACAGAATCACGGGGAATTACCGAACAACAGGAGATCGCAGAAGAAATAGCCGGGATCGCTGGTGTTGACCCATCAAAGGTGCTTGTAGACATCCCCGGGCTGCCGTCAGGGATGTCTCTCCATGTGCAGGTGAAAAACCGCCACCGTGTGGTGGAACTTGCCGAAGTATCACCGCTACTGAATACTCTCAATGATAACAGGCTGGAACAGTGGCGACTTGGTGTGTACACCACGCCGGAACTGACAGATGAGGTGGAGATCATCGCATCATCGGTTTTCCATGTAAAACCTGTTACCCTGCAGGATAAATTGCCGGTATAAATCGGCAGGACCGGGATGACCGGAAAAAAACGGAAGTCTCAATAGCGATAAAAGAATATTTCACAAGAAGGAGGTTTTTAGTGACCGAAGACTGGATTATTATACTGACTGGTGTCGTCGCGGTCGCAGTTGCCATCTGCGTCGTCTACCTCTATACCAGCGGCCGTGAACGGAAACTTATCCGGGACCGTCATAAACTGAAAGTGTACCAGGAATTTTTCCACGCGGTAACAGACCTCAATACGGCAGGAAGTGATCCTGACCGGCTCATGAGGGCGAAGATGAGGCTGGCTTATATCCTCGATACCATGAACCTCGTTGCGGGACCAGGGGTCCTCAAATCTATGAATGATTTTCTCGATTTCCTGAACGAATGTGTAGATGGTGATGGTGATGTGCTGAAGGAGCTGAATATTCTCAACGCCGTAGTCCGTGATATGAGAAATGAACTTGATCGCAAAGGGTCGCACGGGCTCGATGAGTCCGAGTTCAGGTTCAGGTTCTTTATTCCGAAGAACCGTTGATACTAAAAATAACCTGGAATATCCCTTTTTTTCTGGTCCCCCAAAACCCCATCCCCTGGAATTTACCGGTTGCATAAGTTCTTTCATCCTGAAATCTCACTGTATGTAGAGCGGGGGGATGCCTTTTACCCCGGATAATGCCCCTGGATCCCGGGCTGACGGCTCCGGTTCCCTTGGGATTATGCGAGGTACCGGGAGTTTATCCCCCCTTAACGATTCAATTATCTGTCGACCGGGAGTGATTATGAAACGGACATTCGTCGTTGGGGTGACAGGGGCCAGTGGCGTGATATACGCGAAACGGCTCCTTGATGTGCTCTGCAAAGAGGAGGACGTCCACCTGATAATAACAAGGATTGCACGGGATATAGCCCGGCATGAAGGTGTCGCCCTTGACGGGTACAATGCAGTGTATCACGAGGAGGAAGGGATGGGCGCAGGAATCGCGAGCGGTTCATTCCGCCATGATGGCATGGTGATAGTTCCCTGCACGATGAAGACCCTTGCTGCCATCAGTAATGGTTTTGCGGATAACCTGATCTCGAGGGCCGCAGATGTCAGCCTCAAAGAAGGCAGGAAGTGTATCCTTGTACCCCGGGAGATGCCCCTTTCACGTGTCCACTTAAAAAACCTGCTCTCCGCAAGTGAAGCGGGAGCCACGATCATGGTCGCAAGTCCCGGGTTCTATCACCGCCCGAAGACCATCGATGACCTTGTTGATATGGTGGTCGCAAGAATTCTGGACCATTTGCTCGTTGAGCATTCTCTGTGTTCCCGTTGGAGTGGTTACGATGCGTGAATTTATTGAATTAATGCGTGAAGCGGGAGAAGTCACCGATATCGATCAACCGGTCGATATCCGGTTTGAAGCGCCAAAAATGGCGGCAAAAACCGACAAACTACTCTTCTTTCACAATGTGGCAGGCGACAATGCCGTGATGAATGTGACCGCCACCAGAACGGCACTATCCCTTGCACTTGGGATAAAAGAGTCAGAAATCGTTCACTCTTTATCGATCATGGAATGTGGTGGCCGTGTTATCGAGGAAAAGGACCTGAAGATGAAGAAGGCAGACCTCTCTTCGATCCCTGTAATGACGCATTTTCCGAAGGATGCAGGCCCCTATATTACGTCAGGAATTGTGTTCTCCCGGTACGGGGATATTGAAAATGCGTCTATTCACCGGATGCTAGTACTTGACAATGACCATGTTGCGGCCCGTCTTGTTGAGGGGCGACATACCCATACGCTTCTAAAAAGAGCACTTGCTGAAGGAAAAGAGCTCCCTGTGGCCGTGGCGATTGGTGTCCACCCCGCTGTCACCTTTGCCAGCTGCTCCCGGGTCGCATGGGGTGATGAACTTGCATTTGCTGCGACACTGCTCGGAGGCGAGATCGGGGTTCAACGGTGTTCGAACGGGGTGCTGGTACCGGATGCCGAGATCGTGCTGGAAGGTTATATCGGAAGTGCGCGGCATGCGGAAGGGCCATTTGTTGATATTACCGGGACGTACGACATCGTCAGGAACGAGCCGGTAATCCGGTTTACCGGGATGAACATTGCGAAAGATCCAATTTACCACGGGATCCTCCCTGGCGGGAACGAGCATAAGCTCCTGATGGGGGCTCCGTACGAGCCAAAAATCTATCACGCCGTGGCAGGTGTAACAGAAGTAAAAAATGTCAGTCTGACCCGTGGCGGGTGTGGCTATCTCCATGCGGTGATCCAGATAAGGAAAAATACCGAAGGAGATGCGAAAAATGCGATAATGGCCGCGTTTGCCGCGCACACCTCGTTAAAACATGTAGTGGTGGTCGATGACGATATTGACATCTTCAATCCGGTGGATGTTGAGTTTGCGATTGCCACCAGGGTCCGCGGGGACAAGGACCTCATGGTGATTACCGGTGCCCGGGGTTCTTCACTTGACCCGTGCAGGCTTGAAAATGGGACGAATGTTAAGATTGGCCTTGATGCGACCATGGAAATGGGCAGGGAAACAAAATTCGTCAGGGCCGGGTGGTGAATAGTATGGAGCTTGACCGGGAAGATGAACTCGTCCTGAACGGAGAGTTCGGGGAGACAAGAAGAATGATGATGGAGATCCTGGTCACCCTTGGTAAAGTATTCGGGGCCGAACGACTGATCCCCATCAGGAGTGCCCAGGTGAGCGGTGCTTCCTATAAGACCATCGGGGAATACGGGCTCCAGTGGCTCGGGGGACTTCATGCCCGCGCGGCTGTCCCCGCTATTCTGAACCCGGTCGGAATGGACCGTGACCGGTGGCGGGAGATGGGGATCTCACCTGAATTTGCAAAAAAACAGACTGAAGTGGTATCGGCCTACGAACGCCTGGGTATCCGTCTTGACTGCACCTGTACCCCGTATTATCTCACAATTACGCAATATGGTGACCACATCGCGTGGTCGGAATCATCGGCGGTGGCGTACTCAAATTCAGTCATCGGGGCACGGACCAACCGTGAAGGTGGCCCGAGTGCACTTGCCGCTGCGATAATCGGAAAGACCCCCTGTTACGGGTTACATATTGTTGCAAACAGGAGACCCGGGTTGGTTATAGATGTGGAGGGGGCAGGAACGTATGATGCTTCATGGTATGGTGCACTCGGGTACATCGTCGGGAAGGAAGCGGGGAACCGGATCCCTTATTTCAGGGGAATACGTCCTGAGCGTGACCAGCTAAAGGCACTTGGAGCAGCGATGGCCGCGAGCGGGGCCGTTGCCCTGTTCCACGTGGAAGGTATCACACCTGACTCGAGGGTGTTCTCCTATGACTTGCATGGCCTTGATATAATTCATGTGAAAGGGGAGGAAGTCCGCGACATCTACAAGGACATCCCGGTGGACGCGGTAGCAATCGGATGCCCCCATTGCTCACCGGAAGAACTCGGAGCGATCGCTCACCTGCTCGAGGGGAAACATGTGAAAAAACCCCTGTACGTGTTTACTTCGAAAGCCGTAGCTGGGGACTCACGCGGCTATATCGAGACTATTGAGCGGAGTGGTGCACGTGTATATGCCGATACATGTATGGTCGTCTCGCCCTGCATGGATCACTACAAGGCAGTGATGGTCAACAGCGGGAAGGCCTTTACCTACGTTCCGAATATGTGTGGTGCAGCATCACGGATCGGTACGCTTGAAGAATGTATTTTCGTTGCATGTTCCTGGTGAGGGAGTCGTCGACAACCCTCCCGTCTTCATCCTGAATGGAAAATGTCGATAGTATACCCGATAGTCATCAAATGTGAGTATCTACAAGCCGATAAGGAATGAGGGGATGAAGATGATCACAAAATAGATCATCATCGTAACAATCCCTACCGGAATGCCAATCCTTGCCCACTCCTTACTACTAATTCCAATTTTTCCCGCGGAAATGATATTCGGGATGTTCCCAGGGACCAGCATGCCCCCGGCGATGACCAGTCCCATGAGGGCACTTTTTATCTGGAGCTCCGAAAGGACGGGATTAATCTCGGCAGCTGTAAGAGTCGCGTTGTCGAGCACTGCAGATATCATGTTCACCCAGTATAACCCCGCAGGGGGAATAAATACAACATACTGCACGATAATGGGCTTGAACCCCTCGCCGAGGATGATCAGGGCCATAATGAAAATATAGACTTTTATTGCCCGGATTGCCACTTCCACGAGTGTGTCCCGCCGGAGCTCACAGGTCAGTGCCTCCTCCGGTAATCCGCTGCGGTGAAAGAGGATCATCCCGAAAATACCGAGGACAATGACACCCGGGATGATGTAGACTCCGAGAAGTGTTAACAGGAAATCAAAACCGGCGTAATAGGGCGGCCCGGAAAGTTTTGATATGGCAATGGTAGAGAGTGGTTCTCCGAACGGTGTGAGTGAAGCCCCGAGTCCGATTGAAAAACAGGCAACCACGGTGAGACTGATCTTATCCCCACGGTTGATCGGAAGTGCACAGACCATTTCAACAAGGATCAATGCAGCGAGGATGGCGGAGATCAGGCTGGAGACCAGCCCGAGAATGACGATGATCGAAAATATGAATACCGGGACAGAGGTGTGGGCGACAATCCTGGCAATTGCCTTGTGCACTGTGTTGAAAAAGAGATATAAAAACAGTCCGAAAATAAAAACGATCTGGACAATTCCCACGGGGACACCAGCAATCGTTGTGACCAGAAGTGGTGCTGTCAGCGCCTGTGTCACCACACTGGCGGTCCAGCCAAACGTATAGCCTTCCAGGGTAACAAAACCGGAGATAGTCAGGGCGATTACCCCGCAGCCCAGGAGGAAGAGTTCAAGGTTCTGTTCAACCAGCCTGAAACGGAACGGGCAGATTAATACAACCAATAGTACTCCCAACAGCCCGATACCGGCGAGTAACGTCCCATTCATGTATTAATAACCCCCCCACAACATGATGGCCTGTCCCGTACATTTGTCTTATGACAAATTATGGTCTCCTATACGCCGCTCCGCCATGTTACCGGGGTATTTCCTGTATCATCTAAATAGCCGGGTCTTTTTGCCTCGCTCCTTTTATCACGTCGAATTCCCTGCAAATGTTTCAGATGCCAGGGAAAATCCCGATATCGTAATGGGATGCAAACTTGTCTTTGTTTTGGGAGAGATATTTTAAACCATGGGACTCCTGATTTTATTAGTGTCTCCGCTTGTCATTCAGCTGGCACAGAGCGGGTCACCGGTTTCGTGAAAGACGTTTCATATATCCGGTGTCAGGGACAAGGGAAGTGAATAGTATAAACTTCGGGGTTTGGAGGAATATCCGGAATAGAATACTTTCGTATTCGAATGTGGAAGACCTCCGGAAGGAGAAGGATCTTTCCGGGCTCATCATGGCTCTGGAGCATTCGGAGCTGGATGTCCGATACAAGGCGGTTGAGGCGATAGGGGACCTGCAGGACTCCGCCGCAGTTCCACCCCTTGTAACCCTGTTATCAGGAGACCAGTACAGTGCAATCCGGTGGAAATCTGCGGAAGCCCTTGCAAAAATTGGGAAAGATTCGGTTGA
Source organism: uncultured Methanomicrobiales archaeon (assembly GCA_903819595.1). Taxonomy (GTDB): domain Archaea; phylum Halobacteriota; class Methanomicrobia; order Methanomicrobiales; family Methanospirillaceae; genus CAIKOD01. The sequence continues at coordinate 32,063 of CAIJED010000264.1, forward strand.
GCCGCTGATCGTCCTCCTGGGTCACCCGAATGAGGACGTCCGGTGGAAGGCTGCCATTGCACTCGGGGAGATTGGGGATGTCCGCGCCATTGACCCGCTAATTGGTCTCCTGAGTGACCCGGACCGTTATGTCAAGGGGAGAGTGGCGGTTGCACTCGGGATGATTGGGCAGCTGGCCGTTGTACCTCTGATCAAGGCGCTTAGCGAGGGTGACGGGAGTCTCCGGTGGGGTGCGGCGATTGCCCTCGGGCGGATCCGTGACCCACGTGCCATTATACCCCTTGTCCGGGTGCTTGGTGACAAGTATGAAAATGTCCGTTCAGAGGCGTTGGTATCGCTGAAAGCAATGAAAAGCAGGGATATCAACATCCTTATCCACCTGTTGAATGAAGTTGGCCATCAGGAAACCGGGGATGATGTGGGTCCTCTCTCACCGGATGATTGGCCTGACCAAACCCGTGATAGAGACTTCTCTGAGTCTATTGATAAGGATATGCGGGAGAGGCTGCTCTCAGCCCTCCTGGACCTTGGTGACCCGGACTCCGGGCCATTGACCAATGACGATTCCGGCGAGTGAAAAAAATAATGTGACCGCTGTTTTTTTTGTCAGGACCCGAAGGCGGAAAATAGAAAGGCCGTCCCTGCCATAAAAATGAGTTATTGCAGACATTTCAGGGTTTCACGGTCGTGCTCTGTCGCCCGTTGGGTACATGCCGGTTTTATTATGGTTGTGAAGTCCGGCTCTTCCGGTGATGAATGGGCAGAAGAATTAATTATATGTCCTGCGACAGTGATTCAATTCATCGTGTACGGGACGTATGATTACTCATGCCACATCAGGGAGGACGAGATCTCGGTAGATGTCGAACGCTCCGCCAGCTATCTCACCTATAAAAGAGTGTGCAGGGGTGAATCAGCAGAACGGACAATTGCCTCTGAAAACGGGGCAATCACCATTAACCCCGTGGAACCACTGAACCTGCCAAAGGAAGTGACCCGGAACCTTGAGGTCCATTTCAAACCTATATTCATTGAACCGGAGGTAACGCGACAGTTCTTCCTGACATTTCCGGTAGAGATTGGTGTGTTTATCAGGGCGAAGGGAGATTATGACCTCCTCGACGTGTTCTCCCCGGCAAAGCCGAAGTATTCTCTGTACGGGCCTCCTGATTACGGCTGCGTGACCCGTTGGCACGAGAGTGCAATCCACTCTGGCATCCCTGATACCAATCCTCTCCGGGAAGGGGTGCTCGATCTGACCATCGTAAACGAGGGAAGGACCTGGATTGAGGTATCGAGGGCGGTTTTTGTGAATGCGGGTATGACCATCTGGTATGGGGACTATGTCTGGATGTCAGCAAGGATGGAATTGTTTTCAAATATCGTCGCTGAAACTAAGATCCTCCAGGCACCTGAAAAACCTGGCATGACCCGATCGCTGCCTGCTTATTCTGCCAAGAAAGTATCGGTCGTCGAGATGGTGAACCAGATCCCATTTTATTCTACAAGAAAGGCATTTTTACCTGAAAAAACAGGGTTCCTGATGGAATTCGGGTTGGGTGACAAGGATGACGGCCTCTAACGGCACGGCTGATATAGCGTCGGTATTCGCCGATATCAATCTGTACGATATCCTTGCAATTGCGGTTATCCTGCTGATAGCGGTCATCATTGCAAAAATTGTCACCACCTTCATGAAGCGTAAGTTCTCTGACCGGATGGAAAAATACGAGCTCAACATGATTATTGGGGTAATCTGGTGGGTGATTATCCTGATCGGGATTTTTGTTGCGTCACCCCATTTCAAGGTCGACCTGTCAGGGCTCCTTGTTGCCGGTGGCATTATTGCAGTCATTATCGGGTTTGCCAGCCAGAGTGTTGTGTCCAATCTTGTATCAGGGATATTTCTAATTCTTGAACGGCCTGTTAAAATCGGTGATAATATCAGTATCGGGGATGTGAATGGGAATGTGGAGCATATTCAAATCCTCTCAACAATTGTGAGGACATTCGAAGGGATTTATGTGCGGATTCCGAATGAAAAGGTCTTCACCTCAAATATTACGAATTTTGTCTCGAATGTCGCCCGGAGATTTGAATACAAGATTGGGATCGGATACCATGAGGATGCCGGTGTAGCGATCAGGATCATCAGTGAGGTGATCCTGGAGGAGCCGTTTGCCCTGAAAAACCCCGAGCCACAAGTTTTCGTAGACCGGCTTGGAGACAGTACTGTTGACCTTACCATCCGAATATGGGCCCCATCAAAGGAATGGTATGATGTCCGGATGTCCCTGCTGTTGAAGATTAAAACAGCGCTTGAAGCCAACGGTATTGAGATTCCTTACCCGCAACGGGTGGTCACAGTGCAACGGGCACCATCTGGCGAAAGGAGATATGGGAATTCCGGGAGTTGGAAGGATAATGATAGTTAGGACAATAGCGCCCGGAAGGGTCAATGTTGTTGATAATACAGGTCTGGAAGGAGGAAAAATCCGTGGATGATGAAGAAACCGGGACTGGTGAGACCCGCAGGTTGCTCGATGATCTTAGCAGCCCTGATATCACTGTCCGGCGCGTAGCTGCCCGGCGGCTCGGGGGGATTGGTGAACAATCAGTACACCCGCTTATCCGTTCGATGCATGAGAATAATGACCCTGATTTCCGTTGGTATGCTGCGAGTGCTCTCGCCCTCGCCGGCGAACCTGCGGTGGTCCCCCTGGTCCATGCGATGGAGGATGACCCTGCCCCGGGGTTCCGGAAGTATGCCGCTGCAGCACTCGGGCAGATCGGGGAACCTGCGGTTGAACCGTTGATAGAAGCGATCTCCCGTGGGGATAAGGAGCTCCGGGAATTTATTGCACTTGCGTTATGCAGGATTGGAAAACCGGCTATCCTGCCCCTTTCGCAGCTGTTGCAGCATACAGATCCTGAAATGCGATCCTGTGCCGAACTGGTTCTCTGGAAGATGGGGGAGCCGGGTGTTCATGCCCTGGTCGATGAGTATCATCCCGGGGTTTCTGAAAATAACGATCCCTGTCCCTGATTAGGTTACTTTCACCCGTTCCTGATCTGGTGCCGGGTGAATCCCCGCACAGAACCCTTTGTTTCCAATCAGTTTCCCGATATTCCAATTATACCAGCGAATCCCGCCGATGGTCCTGCCAGTGGATCGGTGGTCCGGAACTTTTCCGGGCACCAGTTTTCGTGAGGAGGATATCCCGGCCCCTTCAGGTGATTACCGAAGAGATAAATCCAACCCTGCACATGAGATTGGTATGCTGAAGGTCTCACCGCTTATGGAACAATACCTCGCGGAGCTTCAGAATGGCCTGGAAGAGGCGATGGTAGTAGCACGTGCCGCGCGGGCACGGGGGCTTGACCCGAAGACCTTCCCCGAGATCCCGGTGGCAAATGACCTTGCAGACCGTGTTGAGGCACTTCTGAATATCAAGGGTGTTGCGGCACGTATCCGTGAACTGGAATCCTCGATGTCACGTGAAGAGGTGGCCCTCCGTATCGGTGATGATTTTGTTGCCTGCAAATTCGGAGAGACCGGCCCCCTGGAAATCCTTGACCATGCGATCCGTACTGCAATGGCCCTCCTTACAGAAGGGGTGGTTGCCGCTCCGACGGAAGGGATTGCAAAAATCGGCCTTGGTAAAAATGATGATGGTACTGAATACTTAAAAATCTACTATGCAGGCCCCATCAGGAGTGCCGGAGGGACTGCACAGGCGCTTTCGGTCCTTGTCGGGGACTATGTGCGGCGAGCACTCGGCATTAACCGGTATATCCCGCGGCAGGAAGAAGTTGAACGTTATATCGAGGAGGTCCGCCAGTATAATACGATCATGAACCTCCAATACCTTCCAAGTGAGAAGGAGATCCGGCTTATTGTTACCAACTGCCCGGTCTGCATCGATGGTGAAGGGACCGAGCGGGAAGATGTGTCGGGGTACCGGAACCTTACCCGGGTAGAGACCAATACCGTCCGGGGTGGTATGGCGCTCGTGCTTGCGGAAGGCCTGGCATTAAAAGCACCAAAAGTCCAGAAAAACGTTAGAAAGATGAAAATGGATGGATGGGGCTGGCTCGATGATCTGATTAGCGGGACAACGAAAAGTGATTTAGAGGAGACCGGGCCGGCTGGTATTAAGCCAAAGGACAAATATTTGCGGGATCTTATCGCAGGGAGGCCGGTTTTCGCATATCCTATGCGGAAAGGTGGGTTCAGGTTACGTCTTGGGAGGTCGAGGAATACGGGATTTGCCGCTGCCGGTTTGAACCCTGCCACGATGCATATCCTCGGTGACTTCCTCGCGGTCGGCACCCAGATGAAGACCGAACGGCCCGGAAAAGCGGCAGGGATTGTGCCGGTAGATTCAATCGAGGGTCCGACGGTCAGGCTGAAGGACGGGTCCGTGCTCAGAGTAGATGACAGTACCATTGCACAGAAGATGATGCCTGACATCGAGAAGATACTCGATGTCGGGGAAATCCTGATCAGCTACGGGGAGTTTCTCGAGAATAATCACCTGCTGGTCCCTGCAGCCTATTGCGAAGAATGGTGGTTGCAGGAAGGGGGAAAAACCAGGCCTGAAAATGAGATTCAGGCGATAAAAATGGCAGGTTCCGGTGCCTGCCTCCACCCCGCCTATATGTATTTCTGGGATGACCTTACCTGCCTGCAGGTAAAGACACTGGCTGATTTCATCGTAGATAATGGAATGGTCGGGGAGAATGGCCTTTCCATCCCCAACGAGTTTATCTGTAAAGGCATCCTTGAGGAGGCACTCATTCCGCATACTGTCAGCTCCGACCGGATTGTTATCAGGGATTACCTTGTGCCCCTTGCCTGCCTTGGTCTCGGTAGTGACCTTACCCGTAACAAAGAATGGGCGAATGCACCAGCGGAAAATTCCCTTGCGCTTGTGACATACCTGTCCGGGTTTGCGATGAGGTCTAAGGCAGGTACCCGTATTGGTGGACGGATGGGAAGGCCTGGTAAATCAGCCCCCAGAAAAATGGACCCCGCCGTCCATGTCCTGTTTCCGCTTGGAGAATCAGGCGGGACCCGGAGGTCCTTCCAGCAGGCGTCCACCCATGCCCTCGTTGCCAACAAGGATGGTGGTATTATCATAGTCGAGGCAGGCAACAGGCGTTGTCCCTCGTGTAATGCCTCGACATACAAAAACCAGTGCCATTGCGGTGCCCATACGAACCCTGTGTTTAAATGCCAGAAATGCGGGTACGAGGGCGGGGAGGCTGAATGCCCTGCCTGCCACTTAGGTATGACCTGCGCTTCCACCAGCACGATCAATGTAAAAGATGAATATGCTCAGGCGATATCCCGTCTCGGTATCAGGGAGGACCAGGTACAGCTGGTGAAAGGGGTCAAGGGGATGATATCCCGGGAGAAGGCGATCGAGATAATCGATAAAGGGATAATAAGGGCACAGCACGAGTTATTTGTTTTCAAGGACGGGACTGTCAGGTATGATATGATCGATCTTCCTCTGACCCATTTCAGACCTGACGAGGCGGGCATCACCATTTCACAGGCGAATAAACTCGGGTATGAACGCGACCTGTTCGGCACACCCCTGATCGAACGATCTCAGGTGATTGAGCTGCATCCGCAGGACATCCTGGTATCTGAGTCCTGCGCCGAGTACCTGGTAAAAATTACCCGGTTCATTGATATGATGCTGGTAAAATGTTATAATCTGCCTCCATTTTACAATGTGCAGACGAAATCCGACCTCCTGGGACATCTCGTTATGGGACTTGCCCCGCACACGAGTGCCGGGGTCCTTGCACGTCTTGTTGGTTTCACGAAGGCGAATGTCGGCTATGCTCACCCGTTTTTCCATGCTGCAAAACGAAGGAATTGTTTCCACGGTGATACGGTTATCGAAGTTTACGATGGGCGGTCATGGAAAAGTGTTCCGATCCGGCTGTTCGTGATCGAAAATTTTGACATCAGTCAGCCTGGTCTGGACCGCCTCGGTACCTATTACTCAGATCCGAAGTCCTGTTTCTACACAAGGGCTGTCGATACCAACGGAATACTGCATGTGCGAAAGATCACATCCGTATCAATTCACCGGGCCCCTGCTGCACTGATCAGGTTCGAAACAAGGCGGGGCAGGAAAATTGTGGTGACCCCCGATCATGCCATGCTCGTCTGGGATCTTGGGTACCTCCGCAAAATTAAAGCGCTGGAGGTAAAACCCGGGGACCCGCTGCCAGTACTGGAGGGGATGAACATCATTACCGACTACGTGAAGGACGCCGACCCCGTCCCTTCACCGGAAGACCGCGTCTTTTGCGTAACGGTGGCAGAAGATCACACGATCCTTGCCAATGGAGTGTTCACAGGGCAGTGTGATGGTGATGAGGACTGTATTATGCTCCTCCTGGATGGCCTCATCAATTTCTCCCGGTCATTTTTACCTGAAACCCGGGGTGGTTCGATGGATGCACCACTAGTCCTGACGACCCGTATCGATCCCGCTGAAATCGACAAGGAAAGCCTCAATATCGACGTTGGAGCCTCATACCCCCTAGAGTTATACGAGGCTGCACAGCAATACACACACCCGAAAGATGTGGAACACCTGGTTGACCGGGTGGAACGCCGCCTCGGGACCCCTGCCCAGGTGGAGGGTTTCTTCTATACTCATCGCACGAGTAACATATCCGCGGGGCCTGCCGAGTCCACGTATACAAGGCTTGGGTCGATGCTTGACAAGCTGGATGCAGAACTGAAACTGGCTGAGGAGATAAAAGCGGTTGATGAGGACGATGTTGCCGAGCGGGTGCTGAACACGCATTTTATCCGTGATCTCCAGGGTAACCTCAATGCCTTCTCAAAGCAGAAATTCAGGTGTACAAAATGCAACCAGAGCCACCGTAGAATGCCTCTTGGGGGCAAATGTATCAAGTGTGGTGGGAATATTATTCCTACAGTCCATGAAGGGTCAGTGAAAAAATATCTCGTGATGTCACTTGATATCTGCAAAAAGTACCAGGTATCAGAATATACAAAGCAACGCGTAGAGGTGCTTGTTATGGCGATAGAATCAACGTTCGGGACTGAAAAGGGCCAGCAGATGGGACTTGCCGATTTCATGTCATGAGGGAAATTACACGAATCATTATTTTTTTTGGATGCATTACTCGTCAAGGAGGTTTGACGATATGGGATTCTCGGGGAATTTCCGGCCATTTAAGAATTTCTCAATTTTTATTCCGCATCTTCCGGCAGTGACCCTGGGTTTTTACCGAATGGGCGGTGATGACGAAGTAAAAATTGATCTGAAAAACCGGGAAGTCCCGCGGTGGTTGTTCCGCCGCGACCAGTGGATCTGCAATGGGACTATTGTTCAGACCCATTTCAAAATGAGGGACCTCAAAACCTTTTACCCCCAGCGTCCAATATATCTTTGCGCGAGGGTATCTAAGTGGTCAACAGAGGCGGACTCAAGATCCGTTCCCGAAGGGGTTCGCGGGTTCAACTCCCTCCCCTCGCATTCAGACAGATAGTTCGTATTCTATTCCAACACTAAATATTTTGGAAAATTAAAAATGGATGCTTCAATTTTTCCCTACCTGAACTGCGGACCTGCCTCCTGCCGGCTTGCCTGGAGGGAAATGGCCTATCCCACATATTCCCGGTGAAATAGACTTGGAGCTATAGATCATCAGTTGCTGTCAAGTCATAACCTTTTTTGGAATTGTGTGTCCCCGCCGGTCGGGCCTATTCGTGTCCTGCGCATAACTCTATCGTCTCTTGCACCGCATCCTTTGCCCGGAATTGACAGAATAGACTGGAGAAGTGAAATCCTTTGCATCAGGCACATATCCGGCCACGCAGGATGAAGCCTTTGTTTTTGTGTGTTTATCACCAGAATTTCGCCTCCATGAGATCCATTAGCACTACCGGTTATCAGATGAAGAGCAGGTTGCAATTCATGTTTTTAGAGAATTGGATATATCTCATATAACAATTCAATAGTATCTTCAGTATCAGGAAGATGCCATGAATTTTGTGAATGTTGAAAACATGCGCTCGCTCTTCGCAAGTCTCGAGAGGGTAATTCAGAAGCATTTTTTCACCATGTAGCTCCGAACGTAAACTGGACAGTCATGGGAACTCATCCACTGGCCGGCACATACCATGACAGGGATACTTTTATTCACGGAACTTTCTGGCGGCTTAACAAGGTGCTTAAAGATGGTGTACGGCTCAGGGTGACGAACATTATTACAGCTGATGACACCGCAGTCGTTGAACTGGAAGCTCTCTCTGTAGCTCTGAATGAGGTCCCCTTTAGAAACCGGTATTGTTGGATTTGCAGGTTTGACCAGGGGAAAATCGTTGAAGTGAGAGCATATCTTGACTCAGCCCTGGTCCAGAGATTGCTCGATGAGAATGAGCCAGGTGAAAGGAAATCTCCATAAAAATCAGGTACCAGTCCGTGAGATGGGATAATACTGAATATTTTTTGCTTGATCCAACAAGGGAGCCAATTTTACGGACCCGATTTTCAACTTCTTTGATTATTCCCGCTTTTGGATGGTCTTAAGTCTCAATTGCTACACCGGATAGATGAACGTAAACGGCTGGAATGGTACTTCAGGGGTCCTGGACAGAGGGTCGATCAATTCCGATGCGTGTATACCCTCCGGGATCTGATCCGTATCCTGGTACGACCCCGATAATATCATGGGGATGAAAAAAACCAAATAAATATCTGCGTGTATTCGCAGAAGGTGATGATCATGACAATAATCATTGAACCCGTAACCGGGCTCCCACTGGTCCATGAGGGTGATGATCTGCCCGAAATGATTGCAGGACGAATCAGTATTCGTGATGGTGATATCCTCTGTATCGCGTCGTCAGTATTTTCAAAATCAAAGGGCTACACTCGCAGGCTTATTGATATTACGCCATCAGAAAGGGCGATAAGAATCGGAAAGATGACCGGGGAAGACCCCCGTTTTCTGCAGACGGTACTTGATGCGTCGACTGACATCCTTCTTGAATACCCGTTCATCCTGTCCGAAGTCGCGGGTGGGCATATCGGTGTCCGTGCCGGGGTCGACCAGAGTAATGTGGATGATGGAATGGTCATTCTCTTACCTCCCGATTCAATGAAGGCAGCAGAAGAGGTCAGAGAACGGATCAAGGGTCTCAACGGGAGTGATATCGGGGTCATCATTACCGATACGGTGGGAAGAGCCTTCAGGCGTGGACAGACGGGAAATGCAATCGGTTGGAGCGGCATGTCCGCCATACGGGACTTCCGGGGAGATACTGACCTTTTCGGACACATACTGAAGATCACGGAAGAGGCAGTCGTCGACGAGATTGCCGGGTTTGCAAATTTTATTATGGGTGAGAGCAATAATGGCGTACCAGCCGTTATTTTTCGGGGATGTGAAAAATGGAAGGGGCATGATGATCTCTACTACCATGCAGATGAGGATATTATCCGTAAGGCACTAAGTTCACGGGGGCAGCCATCACCAGGATGATACCGGTAACCAGACTCTTGACCCACCACTATTTTTTAGGCTAAGAATGACTCATCCAAATGCCTTCGCACGAGAATAACTGGATGAAAAAGGTTTGATGGATATTTTCCTCCGTTGTCATTCACTGTAAATACCCGCCCAATCGGTAATCTTAATGTACTAGTATGACATATGTTAACAATTGACATGGGAGATTGCAGATGCTCGTCGCACATCATGTGAAGAAACAATTCGGGGGTCTTGTTGCGGTACAGGATGTCGACCTCACCCTAAAAGAAGGTGAGATCCTTGGACTGGTTGGTCCCAATGGAGCGGGGAAGACGACGCTCCTCAATATCATATCGGGTCTCTATCAACCTGATCATGGTACAATTCATTATAAAGGAGATAATATTACCGGACTCTCCCTGAACAAGCTCTGCAAAAAGGGGATTTCCAAGACATTCCAGCACCCGCAGTCCTTTCCCGGCATGATGGCTGCAGAAGCTGTCATGGTCAGCGCGATCTTCGGTAACCATCACAAGGTGGGTATGAAGGATGCCCACAAAGAGGCAATTGACCACCTGGAATATGTAAGTTTTCCTAAGGACAAGATTAATGCTCCACTTTCCCAGCTTAACCTGATGGAATTGAAGCGTGTCCAGCTTGCCCGGGCCCTCGCGTCCAGGCCAAAATTACTTCTCATGGACGAACTCACCACCGGGCTCAACCCGAACGAGAGTGACGAGGCAATCGGGTTGATAAAAAAAATACGTGACGACGGGACCACCATCATGTTGATAGAACATGTGATGAGGGTTATTACCGGAGTATCCGACCGCATTGTTGTGCTGGACCACGGTGAAAAAATAGCGGAAGGTACACCCCTTGATGTCCTCAATGACCAAAGGGTAATAGATTCATACCTGGGCGAAAGATATACTAACTAGAGGTCATTTTTTGCTCAGGATCGAACATCTTGATGTCTGCCACGGTAACCTGCATGTGGTCTGGGACCTTTCCCTGGAAGTCCCCAAAGGTGAGATAGTCACACTCCTCGGACCAAATGGTTCAGGAAAAACGACATTCGTCGAGACCATCATGGGGCTTAACCGGAGTGCCCGCGGTTCCATACAGTTTCTGGGCGAGGAGATACTGGGACTCAGGACCTACGAGATTGCGAAGAGAGGCATTGCACTCGTCCCGGAAAAACGGGAACTCTTTCCAAAAATGACAGTACAGGAGAACCTGGACCTGGGTGGTTATCTGGACGTGAAAGGCAGAGGGGACCCCCAAAAAATACTTGATATGTTCCCGGTCCTCAGGGAGAGGCAGGGCCAGCTGGCCGGTACGTTATCGGGAGGCGAACAGCAGATGCTGGCAATCGGTCGGAGCCTGATGCTGAATCCGAAACTGCTGGTACTTGACGAGCCATCACTGGGTTTGTCACCCCTTTTTGTGAAAAGTGTGCTTGAGTCGGTGGCAAAACTGAATGAATCCGGTCTTTCTATCCTGCTGCTCGAACAAAACGTGATGCATGCCCTTGAAATTTCACACCGCGGCTATGTCCTTGAAAATGGAAGAATCACGATCCAAGGCACCGCACAGGAGCTCCTCGATAATCAGGAGATTCAGGCCTGTTATCTCGGGCTATAGGTCAGGATGAGGATCCCCTGATTTTTTAAATCTTCAGAAGAACCGCCTGGTATCAGAAGGTCTGATTCTCATGGAACCTTTTTCTGATGGTTAAAAAAGATTTATTTTGCGTGATCAACTACACCCACTATATCATTTTGGGAACAGTTTAGTCAGTCCTGCCCTCCATTTTGGCACCCGTTTTTTAATCTCTTCCGGCAGTGAGACAAGGCCGCGTGGCAGGAAGATTACGACGAGGACAAGGATGACACCAATAATAATAAAACGGGCATATGTCATGCCTATTGACTGGAGGCCATCCCAAAGGAGTGTAATCACGATTGTCCCGATGATCGGTCCTGCGAGCGTACC
>CAIJED010000265.1 GCA_903819595.1 uncultured Methanomicrobiales archaeon
CGCTGTCCCCACACCGGTCACGATGGCAAAAGACCCGGATATGGAGCCGGTTGAATCTGCGATTGTGGGGCAGAACCTGAAGAAAGGCGCCATCGTGGTCCTGGAGTCCACGTTCTATCCCGGGGTAACTGAAGAGGTCATGGTCCCCATCCTTGACCGAGAATCAGGCATGAAATCCGGCAGGGAGTTTTTCATCGGGTGTTCACCGGAACGCAACAATCCCGGCGACGAAGAGCACCCCTCCCCAATATTTACAAGATTGTGTCCGGGATGGACAGGCTAGACATTGGAAACGTAGTCCGAGCTATACGGTCTGGTGACCAACGTCTACCAGGCCCCGGATATCAGGACCGTCGAGGCTGCCACGGGTCATAGAAAATGTCCAGCGTGACCTCAACATTGCCCTCATGAACGAGCTCTCCATGATCTTTGCCCAGCTCGGCATCAGCACGACTGAAATCCTGAAAGCTTCCGGCACCAAGTAGGACTTTCACCAGTACCGCCCCGGGCTTGTGGGAGGTCTAACCGCATCCCGGTCGATCCCTATTACCTTATCAAGATTGGCGAATCGCCAGAGAAAAATCTTACACTTCGATATGGGATGATCAACACACGAAAAAGCGTCGGTGAAAAAACCCCGCCGATGGAATCTGCGTATGGCAGATAAAAACTGGGATCCAGGGCCTGATGTGGAGCATCCTGGATGAATCATCATTATGATCTCTTACTTGTGGGTCAAAAAGGTCAGTATGCTACACAATGTTATTGCAAATAGTATAAGCGGATTCTATTCAACTATAATATCCAAACCGCTCTTTCATTGCCGGCAGATCGCGTTCGACGACTTTCCAGACTGCATCCTTATCAATCGCGAAATAGTTATGGACAAGGATATTTCTCATACCAATAATATCTGACCACGGGATGTCTGAATGTAGAGAACGGAATTCTGGTGACAGCGCACGAACCGCTTCACCAATTATCTGAAGGTGGTGAATTACCCAGACCTGGACCATTTCATCATCATAAAAAAAGCATTTGCCTTTTGAAGTGATTTTTTCAATACGTTCAATCGCGTCTATAATATCGATTATGCGTTCTTTATCGTCTCTCATAATGGTCGGGCATCTTTGAGTATATCAGCACGAATTCTCGGTCTTAAACCTGCTTCGGTAACCACATCTACCTTATGATTTAGCAGTTGCTGCAGATCCATCGCAAGTCCACCGACATCCAGAAGGCTTCGCTCCGGTTCAAGATCAATCAATAGATCAATATCACTATCAGGTCGAGCTTCATTCCGACTGACCGAACCGAAGATCCGGATATTTTTCGCACCCCTGCGCTGTGCAATGGTGAGAATCTCCTGCCGTTTCTGGATTACGAGATCATGTAGATCTATTCCCGATTCTTTCTCCACACATCTATATAGCAATGTGGATGCATAAAATTTGTTATGTGATGTCAATATGATTTCCGGACAAGTTACCGAAAGTTCTGTGTGCACCCGACTTTTTTCTCGCGGTGGGCAAATTCTGCCTGCTTAATCCACGTCATCCCAAGGGAAACTGATAATATGAGGCTGAATTGTGTTTAGTTAGGTAATGAAGATGATCGCCTTGATAGGGCATCTCATGACCCCCATAATTCATGAGTAAGGAATCCTGGTTTGGACCAGCCGGTTTGGATGACTGGGATTCCTCCCGATATATTTTTGCTTCATCCCATGCGATACTACTTATTAAAAGGAGTCTGCCCCCTTGGTCTCAAAATCACTTCTCAACAAAACGGTCTGTGTCGTAGGTCTTGGCTATGTTGGCCTCTCCCTTGCCGAAGCATTTTCCAGGCACATGAGGACGATCAGGTACCGGCGAAACCAAAAGGCCGTTGATGAGCTGAATGCCACCCGGGCAACAAGATCAAAGCAACAACCAATCCGGCAAAGATCAAAGAAGCAGATTTTGTGATCATTGGCGTCCCAACCCCGGTGACGAAGGCAAAAGATCCAGACCTTGGAGCCGGTTATCTCCTCCGCTGAGATAGTCGGGAAGAACCTCTAGAAAGGCGCAATTGTCGTGCTGGAATCAACGGTATTTCCCGGCGTTTCAGAAGATCTCATGGCCCCTATCCTTGAGCGGGAATCCGGCATGAATTGCGGGAAGGACTTCTTCATTGGCTACTCTCCCGAGCGCATCAACCCTGGTGATGATGACCAGGATATCTCCATCGCTATCCTTATGGGGGTTCCATAGGCATACGAACCAAAGAGGATAATTCTTTCAGGATCATCAGCATCTACGATCCTCCGTGCAATTTCCTGCAGAAACCGGGAAGTAATAGCCGGTATTGAGACAAGAGATCCTGATCCAGTCATTCGCTATCCTTTTCCAACGAAGATATGTTCATTCGCTCTATACACTTCTTCTTCTCCAAAAAGACCGTGACCGGGATCCGGCTGAGAAGGCGGGGATATTTTACCGGAAGTTGTAAAAAATTGGCTCTGACCTATCTCGATTTTAATGATACCAACCGGTAATTGCAGCGGATATCGTGTTCAGGTGAGTTCTGATACCCGTATTGCATGAAGACATTCTGACGTATATGCACGTTTTTTTAAACCGGTTATCAGCATTAATAAATCGTACGTCGATCAATTCTGGTTTATGAAAGGGGCATATCAGATAGACGATGCGTCAACGGCACCTGTTGTGATAAGCCCTGAGGCGTTTTTGACACTAAAACGATTGAAAACCGAATTTGAGGAAGTAATCGAAACCATCGAAATACTCAATACGCCCCAGCTTATGAAACAGATTGAACGTTCGAAAAAAGATGTAAAAGCCGGCAGGGTATGTGAACTATCCGGTGCAGACGATCTCGATAGTATCTGGGAATGATATGCACATTACGTATACCCACGAGTTCCGTAGGGGAATTAAAAAGGTTCGGGATAAAGCCATGCAGACGAAAGTCAAGAAGATCGTAGAGAGAATTATTGACAATCCCGATATAGGAAAGCCCCTGAGATATGAACTCGCAGGTCTGCGGAGTGTCCGGTTGCCCCCGTTTCGCATTTTGTATGAACTATCAGGAGATTGTCTTATTTTTCATACATTTGAACACCGGGATACCGTGTATTCCTAACGATTGCACGGCCTGTTTTGATCAGATACCGCAGTCAGATTTAAGATTCAGCAAGTATTTGAGTGAGTTATATTCTACCAGCACGAGATCAGTACGAGGAAAGGCTCTTGTGGTATTCCGATATATTTTGCGTGTATCACAAGAGAACCTGCAGAGTATTTTCGATCAGGAGCTAAAATCATGGCCTCAACAACACTTCCCGATAAAACAGTCTGTATTGTCGGGCCCCGGCTATGTTGGCCTGCCGTTAGCGCAGGATTTTTCCGGATATATCCGGACTATTGGGTGCCGTTTGTAACGAGAAGAAAGTCGATGAACTCAATAAAACCCCTGGTAACAA
This sequence comes from uncultured Methanomicrobiales archaeon, assembly GCA_903819595.1. Lineage (GTDB taxonomy): Archaea > Halobacteriota > Methanomicrobia > Methanomicrobiales > Methanospirillaceae > CAIKOD01. Next base: position 3,485 of record CAIJED010000265.1, read on the forward strand.
AATCGAGGTCGTAGTAGCTCCGGACCCCAAAGATGGTGGATTCACGGTCAGCTGCCCGGCAATTTCAGGTTGCCATTCTGAGGGCGAGACCCTGGAGGAGGCACTTGAGAAGATCCAGGATGCCATCTTGGGATGTGTTGAGGTGCTCAATGAGCGGGCATTACGGCAGCAGGGGTGTAACG
>CAIJED010000266.1 GCA_903819595.1 uncultured Methanomicrobiales archaeon
CGCTGGAAATGGGGTTGACGGTAATACCCACCTCTTCGGGGCAGTCAAAACGCCAGATAAAGATCATGACGGATTTCAAGCCGCGTCTGCTTGCCTGTACGCCGAGTTACGCACTGTACATGGCCGAAGAGGCCAAAGAGATGGGCATCGATCCCGGTGACATCTCCACACTTGACGAATAATATTTTCCATCACTTTTTAAAGACAGGAGTGGGAAAATCGGACTGCAAATGTCGTATCATTAACAGAGGGTTGGATAATGAATGATATTACAGTGGAAAAAATTATGGGAATGGATGCTGAAACGGGGCGCTGGGTCCTGGTCATCCTGGGTATGGTGATCAACCTCTGCCTTGGTTCAATTTATTCCTGGAGCGTTTTCGTTGCACCGCTTACCGCATATTTCACGACACTTGGCCAGACGGTCACCGCAAGTGAAATCCTGCTGCCGTTTTCAGTTTTCCTGGCGTTTTTTGCGATTGCAATGCCATTGACCGGGAAGTACATCGAGCAGTTGGGCCCAAGAAACGTGGTGATCATCGGCGGATGCCTTACCGGGCTCGGGTGGCTCCTCTCATCATTTGCAGGTTCGGTCCAGTGGCTCTATATCTTCTACGGAATAATCGCCGGTTCCGGTGTAGGGATTGCCTACGGCGTACCGGTCGCCGTGGCAGCCCGCTGGTTCCCAGACCGGAGGGGGCTTGCAGTCGGTCTTACCCTCCTGGGTTTCGGATTTTCAGCCCTCATCACTGCAAATATTGCAGGGTTCCTCATCGGGTCTTCGGGTGTAATGAATACCTTCAGAATGTTCGGGATTGTGTTCATTATCCTGATTTTCATCCTGGCATTACCACTTAAATTTCCAAAAAAAGGCTGGACACCGACTGGATGGATACCTCCGTCCCCAAAACCCGGGCACGCCGTTACCTGCGAGTTTAACCGGGGGCAGATGCTTCGGACTCGTGCATTCTACGCACTCTGGGCCTGCTATTTCATCGGCTGCCTGGCAGGGCTGATGGCCGTCGGAATTGCCAAGCCTGTTGGTACCGATATCGGAGTTGCGACGGGGCTGGCTACAATGCTTGTGGGAGTCTTTGCGGTCTTCAATGGTTTTGGACGCCCGGGGTTTGGAGTACTGACAGACAGGATAACGCCCCGAAATACGGCAGTGGTCTCATTTATCCTGATTGCCCTCGCCGCAGTCTTTATCTGGCAGGTACCGACAGTACCGGTCTATATTATCGCATTCATCATCCTGTGGGGATGTCTTGGAGGCTGGCTTGCAATAGCTCCTACTACATGTGCCAGTTACTTTGGTACCTGCGATTATCCCCGTTGCTATGGTGTGTTATTTCTTGCGTACGGAGCTGGTGGTATCGTAGGGCCTCAGCTGGCAGGTTTCATCAAGACCTCGTCCGGGTCATACCTCGGGGTGTTCCCCTATATCGTGGTACTTGCAGTCATCGGGCTTGTAATTGCCTTCACAATGTTAAAGCCACCGGATGCCCCGGTAACAGAATAAATTTTTTCCGATAATGGATTCGATACAATTACCCTTTTTTCTAATGATCACACATCAGTCCGGGTCTGCCTTCACTAATCTGCTGGCAATCGCGATCCCCCACAGATTTCGCACCCTTGTAAAATAGGATTAATAAGGGGTATTATTATTATAGCTTAACTATATATCTCAGAATCCTATATTACCTAAGCATAATGGAATTTAAAGCTCCCGTAGGAAGCCATATGCTAAAGTGGCTCGAACCACGCAACCGCAAAGGACAGCAATTTTACAACGGTGTGGCAAAATTGGCGAGGATAGCCCGCAAACGATCATACAGCACCCCCGTTTTATTCCTGGTAATCAAGCACTACGCAGATCGATTTGGAATTGTCGATTATATTAACCGGATAATCGACTGGGATGAAAAACAATGGAAAATCAGTCCTGGGATTCTCGGCCTCAGTATAATTTACCTATGTTTCCTGTCAGAAGATGGTCGGATCCCCCTCTACAAAATACCTGATCACTTGAGAGGTCTCGATCTTACCCTTCTGTTTGGTCAGCCCTTTCATCCTGAAGACTTCAATGATGATCTCTATGCAACTTTTCTCGAGCGTCTGGGAGAAATTGGAAGTCTGAGCATTCTTGCCGGAATAACTGATCAGGTATACCGCCTATTCAACATGCCACAAAGCAGCGACCTCAATTCCGATACAACATCACACGTGATGTATGGTGAGTATCCAGATCATGAGGGTAAAGATTGCCGTGGCTTAGTCATCACCAATGGACACAGTAAAGATCATAGACCCGATCGCAAACAGCTAAAAACCGGTTTGATAGTCGACGGAAATGGCGTGGTTCGACTGGTATGTGTCCTTAATGGCAATGAATCCGATAGTACCTGGAACACGAAGGCGATCAAAGAACTAAAGAAGAGACTTGGAGGTGATATAGACAAGAAAACGATTACTGCGGATTCGAAGTTTGTCAGCCTGCCAAATTTACGCGAAGTCAATAGCTCGGGAAAACCGGTGAAATTTATCTCACTTGTACCTGCAAGTTTTTTCAAAAAACTCTCCACAAAAGTCCGAACACTGGCATATGAAAAAGGAGATTGGGTTGATCTTGGAAAATGTTGTCAGAACCTCCAGGCAAAAGACCGTGCAACGTATACAGCACAGAGTTTCGATATGGAAATCGAAGGGAATACCTACAGACTGCTGGCGGTCAAAACCACTTCTTCGGATAGTACAATTCAGCACAGGCTGGAAACGGAACAGGATGGTGTGATTGCGATCACAAAAGACGCATTTTCAAAGAGCTTTGCGTGTGTACCGGATGCAGAGGATGCGATTAAAAAATTTCAGAAAAAAACTAAAAATGCATATTTCAAAGCATCCCTGGTGATAGTTCCGATTGAAAAGGAGAAACAGTACCGAGGGAAAAAACCTGAAGTTCCAAGAGAAAAAGAGATCGTTACGAAATATGAAGTGCAGTTACGTGATATTATTCCAGATGTTCAACGGATTGAACAGTTTAAAAGAAGTGAAGAATCTTTCATCCTCATAACGAATGTTCCCCATGCTGAACTATCCGATCGGGATATCCTTGTGAAATACAAAAGTCAAGGGGTTGTCGAAAGATCGTTCAGTCGTTTGAAGCGTCCAATGATGGCGAATACACTCTTCCTGAAAAAACCGGGTCGGATTGAGGGGCTTATGGCTCTGGTCTATGTTGCATTGCTCTTCCAGTCTATTATGCAGGCTATGGCAAGACACAGGGCGAAGGTCCTTGGAGAACTTCCCAAAATAAAATATGCAAAGCGAAAACTTGACGGGCCAACGTATGACTTGGTGACCTATCTTCTTACACCATTTGAGGTCTTGTCTTCGGAAGAGTCTATGGAAGTGAGTTGTTTAGTTCCCGAATTGGAGGAGCATTTGAACTTGCTATTGCATCTGGTTGATGCAGAAGCCTGCTAATTCGGGGCTTTTGGTGAGAATGAAAGATGTGTATAACGAGTGGAACTTGGGATTATTTGGGCTTGTTGATGTAGTTTTTCTCAAAATATCGTGCATAAACGCGGGGATTTGGGTGGTGGTGAGTGTGCCGTTTAAACTCCGTAAGTGAAATTTATATCAGAACGCACAAGGGGCAGAGTTATTGAGATGGTCCGGTGATCCTATTGCTTGAGGGTGCGAAATCTGTGGAGACTGATGCAGAGAGCATTCAATCCACCGTCAATGTAAGCAGGTTCTTATAAAAAGGACGTTTCCGCCTTCCAGTTCCCTAACCCTGATGAAATTGCACTTCTCCTCATAGAACCACGTTGATGTAGGTTTGGATTCCACAATCAGGTAACGGCAACCTGCAATCCCAGACAGCCTAATCGTGATGGCATACACGTAATCCATCAGCAGGGTACCCAGCCCTACCTGCTGGTTCCGGTCATCAACCGCGAGC
>CAIJED010000267.1 GCA_903819595.1 uncultured Methanomicrobiales archaeon
ATATACGTTTTGCACATCCAAGTGATATTCTACCTGTTAAATTGAGGTGCAACCCCCCTCAGACAATACCCTAATGTGGGATTCTAATCCGCTTTCGGCTTATGATATCGCACTTCTTGTACGGGGGTTTTTCATGGAAAAATTACTGGCATAAAACTAAATTCTGGCCTCGTTACAAGGTGGATTGTCCGGAACACCAGGGGCTCTCATTGACAAGTACTCATCCACCCAAAAGTGTGCAAAGTACCTCAAATAGAAGGTAGGATCATTACTGTTTATGCAAGGATACGTGGCACTCCTCTTTTTGCTGATGACCGTACTACTGTTCTTTAGCGGGTGCGGACTGCTGATAAAAGACCCGAAAATTGATGTAAAAAATGTTGCACTGGAATCTCTCGACCTTTCCAATGTCAACCTTCTGGTAACGCTGAGTATTGATAACCCGAACCCAATCGGACTCGACCTCAACTCAATAAATTTTGATGTAAACTATCAGCAGCGGGATACATGGGTCTTTATCTCCCACGGACAGCGTGGGAGTTTTACTATTAAACCAGGGGTGAACGAAGTGACAGTCCCGGTTAGCATAAAAACGTCTGCAATTCCGGGCGCCATTGTTGGTGCACTTGCCCAAGGAGAGATTATTCTCCAGATAAATGGGACCGCATCCCCGAATTTCTTTGGGATATCTCCACAGATCCCATTCTCAACGATCACCACCATCCCCCTGAAACTGTGAAAATATCCGGACAAAATTATTGTCAGGGGTGAAGGTTCCTTTTTTTAGGACATTGAATGTGTCACGTTTCTAAAAAAAAGTTGACATCAGAGGTTTCTAATCAGGCAGTGAAAATGTTCTCTTGTTTTACCGTGCCACCTGATACTTCCAGGATTTTTCCTTAACGGACCGTTGACGTTTTTCCCGGAGAATACTACCGGATATCTCAATTAGGTTAATATTAGATCTGCCGAAATAAGTACCAATGACATCCCACCACACTCCAAAGAAATCAGAGAATACCTCCCACCTCGAAGAAGAATATGCAGGAAGGACCGAGGTCACCCCGTCTGGGATAAGTTCCAGGAACCAGGCAAAAATTGGAGTGGTCATCATCATCATCATGGTGACCACTACAGGAATGCTTTTCTGGGGAATTATCTGATCCCCAAATAAACTCATTTTTCCAACGGAACCCGTCTGTCAGGATTTGCTGGTAAGCGGGGGTTATCCTCGTACCATTATTCAAATATCATGCTTCCGGTACCTGAGTACTCATGTTCTGCGGTGTAGACGAGGCGGGTAAGGGGGCAGTTCTTGGCCCGATGGTCGTTGCTGCTGTGGGCTCAGATCACGAGGACATCCTCCCCGATATCGGTATAAAAGATTCGAAGCAATTATCCCCGCAGAAGAGGGCAGAACTCTATACGGAGATCACGGGTACGTGTTCAATCGCAACGCGGGTCGTCACTGCAGGAGAGATAGATGCAGGGAGAAAAACCATGACCCTGAATGTCCTGCTTGCCCGCCTGCACGCCGCAGTCATCACAGACCTCGTACCTGACCTGGCGTATGTCGATGCTTGTGACGTGATCGCATCGAGGCACGGTCAGAGGGTGACGAGTTTCCTCGGTTGTGAATGTCGCGTGATTGCGGAGCACCATGCCGATGCGTCATTCCCACTGGTGTCAGCCGCGAGTATCGTGGCAAAAGTGGTCCGGGACAGGGAAATCGAGGCACTGGGGGAAATATACGGAGATATTGGAAGCGGTTACCCTTCTGACCAGCGAACTGTCGACTTCCTTTTTGCAGCGATACAGCGTTCAGGAAAAGTGCCCGTGTTTGCCAGGGCCAGCTGGAAAACAGTGGAAAAAATGATCTCGGAACGTTCGCAGGCAAGTATTCTGGATTTCACCTGATTATCTTTGGGAAAAAAATCCCTCTTGGACAGTTGCCACATCATTATCTAGCTCGCCATTCCATATGTATAGAATGAACTGGTTGCTGGTCTTCATTTTTTTGATCGCTGTCTATGCAGCCGTGGCTCTCGTCGTGTATCGGAAAAAGTTATTCCCGGACCACGTTACTTTTTACGGCCCGATAATGGCAGTAAAAACCAGTAAAACTGCATTTTTTGACTGGTTCACCCGTATAAGCCCAATTCTACGCATATACGGCTCGATTGGCGTTATCATTGTAGTTGTAGTATCAGTCCTCATTACACTCCTGCTCTTTTTTGCCCTGCAATACACCCTCGTGCTCCAGCCTGAACCAATTGGGATCTACAAGCCCCAGAATATCCTCCTGCTGCCAGGAATAAACGAATACGTACCCTCGACGTTTGCCGTCTGGTTTGCATTTGTACTGACTATCGCAGTCCACGAGTTTGGACACGGCATTCTTTGCCGTGTTGAAAACATCAGGGTGAAGGGAATCGGGGCCCTCTTTGCGGTTATACCAATTGGCTTTTTTGTAGAACCTGATGAAGAGGAGCTCAATAAGGCGAAAGGGATGCCCAAAATGAGGATGTTTGGTGCCGGAATCATGAATAACCTTGTCGTAGGCGTGATCTGCTTCGTCCTCCTTCTTTTTGTAATGGGGTCAGCAGTCCCGACCAGTGCACCGGTTATTCATGGTGTTTACCAGAACTATTCCGCATCCATTGCGGGAGTTCCACCGGACTCCGTGATCGTCGGGGTGAATGGGGTTCCGGTCGCGACCCGTGAGGAGGTCAGTACAATCCTCAACGCGAGTCATCCCGGTGATACGACCGTGCTGCAAATCCAGAAAGATGACACGGTAAAAGATTATCCGCTTAACCTCACGGCCTGGCCGGCGGAGCTTGGGGCACATACCTCCGGGTTTATGGGTGTCTTCTATTATGATGGTGGACCGGTTATCGACACGGTCAGGAACATGTTCTCCCCGATCGGGTTCCTCCGCCTCATCAGCGTACCGTTTGACATGTCAGCAAGTGGCCAGTACCTGAGGGTTCTTGCCTTTGATACGCCGGATACCGGGTATTATACGGTCCCGTACCCCGGACTTTTCTGGGGTCTCGTCCACCTGCTCTTCTGGTGCGGGTGGATCAATATTAACGTGGGTATATTCAATGCAATCCCGATGGTTCCACTCGACGGTGGGTACATCTTAAAAGAAGGTGTTGAACGATTGTTCAGCGGAAGGAAGGTGGAAAAATATGCAGCCTTTGTTGCTACTTCCATCAGCACGGTGATGCTCGTGATCCTTGTGTCACTGGTTGCGCTCCCTTACCTCCTTCATATCTGAAGGATTACCCGCGGATACAACCAGATAAATCAACTGCACCGGATAGCAGGGCAGGAGGGTCATCATGCGTCTGCTGTTCTGATAAAAAAATCATACAATTTCGTGCCAGAATTCGTGAATAATCCCATATATTTGATTTATTCCTGAAATCAACATCCCGGTGAGTTTAAATAACTGACTATCGTACAGATCAACTGTATGATTAACCAGATAATTCAGAAAATCAAGGGGTTCCTGCTCAAGCCCGTCGAGACGTTCCAGAAATCACGTGGAGATGACGTTGTCCCGGTAATAGCCTATTTTGTCTTCCTGCTTATTGTCAACGGAATATTATGGGCTCTTGTCATGGCATCCCGCGTGATGATGCATCCTCTCCTTACAATTGCCAGATATGATCCCGGTACAGAACCAGTGCTCGTATTTATCATTGTCTTAATCCTCGTGATTGTGCTGCAATTATTCTTCATCCTGATATTTGGACTCTGGCTTCACCTCTTTGCCTATATCACCGGGGCCAGAAAGGGTATCGTGCAGACAGAAAAAGCAGTTATATTTGGTTCCACACCTCTCCTGCTGCTCGGCTGGATACCCGTGATCGGTACCATCATCGGTGGGATATGGTCCATAATCCTAACAATAATCGGCCTCAGGGAGTTGCATGGGATCACAACAGGGAAAGCGATCCTTGCCTTTGTCCTGTCGTTGGCCATCATCATGATCATCCTGGTATTGATTATCGGATGGTTTAGCATCTCACTTATTTCGGGGATGGACCCCACAAAGGCCATAAATTATTGAAAAATTCTTTTTTTGGTATTTTTCTCTAAACCGAAGAACACCATCATGTACAAAGTTTCGCAACAAGGGATCCTTTTGGTACACCGATATCGTCCGCGATGGGGTCACACTTGACAGACATGAGATATGCGACAGGGGGAAGGTTTTTTTCGAGGGACAGGGATTCGTAATTTGCCATCCCCTTCGAGATGATGATGGTACAATGCCCAAGGGCATCCTTGAGCTCCGGGGGACAGAGGTCGAGCCGCACACCAAGTTCAGTCCCGCACCCGGTGGTTGTGACAGACGTTGCAATGTCCCTGAGGCCGAATTCTTCCACCTCTTTCATCGTTACGTCGTTTAGGATCGGTGCGTCTCTTACGACCAGTGTGATCTCAGACCCGTTTGCATGGAGGTATTCGAGGAGCAGGCGGTCGAATACGATTTCTCCACAATTATCAGTAAAATAGACCACTCTTTTTGTTAATGGCAGGATCCTGCCGGTATCATCGATGGTCAGACCCTTTGAGAACATGATGGTGAAAAATTCACCGAAATTTTCTGTTACGTGGTGGGTTTTTACCCCGTAATCATAGGTATTGCCGATGATGCTGGCAAGGACGAGATCACGGAAGCTGCGCAGTGACGGTCGTACACGGTCACAGACAGATAGTGCTTCGACATTGCTCTGTTCTTTTAAACCCTTAAATGGGTCCGGATTGTCAAGCATCCGATAGGCATTCCGGTGCACCGCACTCGCAATCTGCGGGTGACTCACCGGATCATCCCGGATCTTCAATAGGAGTTCAGCACAGGACTGCACAGTCTTATTCGTTAAGTCCTCATCTGCGGCTGAAAGTTTACATTCAAGGGCGACCCGGGAGAGAAGACAGTCAAAACACCGGTCATCAAGTTTCATTTCATAAAACCCCGGCAACACCCACAAAAATAAGTTATATGAGGCCACTGCGATTCGAACGCAGGTCAGAAGACCCCCAGTCTCCTAGGATTCCAGGCTACCCTATGGCCCCGCACTCATACTCATTCGTCCATATCCCATATCTACCTTATTGTCCCAATGAAGACCCATATCACCTGTTTCAGATGATACGCAGCAGTGCCGTTGACACCCTCACATAAATGCAGGATCAGTCATCGATTTTTTCAACGGTTACGCGCACCCGGTCTCCAGCCCTGATCCTGTGACCCTTCAGCACGTCAATATTGAACCAGAGGCATGCAGGGTCGGTAGAGGTAGTATCCTGGGACATCAGGCAGTCTTTATACTCATTGATATCAGCGATAAACTCAATAGTTGATTCCAGTTCAGCAACCTTAGTCATGGCCTAGAAAAATAGTGTATAATGATTTATTAGTATGCCGACCTTGGCTTAACCATCCAGGTCGTGCTGTTCGAATAACTCCAACGAATGATTGATAACTCCTGACATATCACGGAGAGGATTGCCATATTTGTGCCGACCTCCTTTGACGAGAGTCCGAGCTCTTTTGCAATATATTTTGACTTAAAGTAGTGCTTGCCTTTGGTGACACCCGAGTTAAGGCATGCAATAATCCGCGCCTGGGACTCGTTGTATGTATCGGCGATGCGTCTTGTTGAAGACATATATCTCTCACCTCCAGAGATGTTGAGCTATAACTTCATTTCATATATATAAATAACTATTTTTCTTCCCATAATTCTGAGTCATATATGAACAGCAGTTCGGCAAAGAACGAATAATTGAGACTTTTGCACAGGATCATCAGGGAGCGTGAGTGTAACAAGAACCAGCGTGAATCCATTACGTCCTGTCAGACGAAGAAAGAAAAGCCGTTCATCTGTAACGACCCTGAAAGGCCTCTCTGACAATTGGCATGGGTAAACACATTGGATAGGATATTGTAAAAAGCCGTGAAACTCTGTTGTTAGCGTTTGTATCGACAAAAGAGATCTTCATGAGAAAAAGGTACGGGATTGAAATGAGTGAGTGCCTTCTCTCCTGTTATATACCACAGGGATCAATGAAAAACCAAAAAAAGGAAAAAACGCCGGGTTACTTACGCACCGGTTGGAGCATTGGAGATCTTTTCCACCAGTTGCTCGAGTACCTCGTTCCGCATGCCTTCGACGAACTTGATGCTTCCGACGACAAGGTGCCCACCTCCACTGATCCCCCCGCCTTTCAGCTCGTCTCTCAGTTCACGGACCATTTTCGGGATATTCATCATCACACCCCTTGAACGCAGGACTGCAAAGTCGGGACCAAAACCAATCGTAACTACCGGACTCCCGACATGCTGCCTGCATAAGCGGTCATGTACTTCGCCTGAGGTCTTCCCGGGGGGTGGGAAGGTGAACTTATGGGCATGGATCTCAACATCGAGGAGAAACAGGAGGGCACCATTTTTAAGGGCCCGCTCTTTCACATGGGGCATACTTGCATTCATCTGGTCCTCGATCATTAAATTCGCCCCTTCAACCAGCCTGGCAATAAGCTTCCCGTGTCGTTCGGGATTGTTCGTCAGATTCAGGATATCCTTGATCAATTCACGCCCGTCATTAAATCGTAACCAGAACTGCTCATAATCAAGGGCAAGGGCAATATTTTTGCATTCGTCCTCGCTGTATGACTCCTTAACCAGGTCAAGGAACAGTGCACGTTCCGGTGCCTCGCTCCGGTCACCAACACCAGCGATCGCAGGGATATGCCGGATATTAGGTTCAACCGCGGGATTGATCAGCCTGGCCACCTCGGTACCGAGCATCCCTGCTGTGATCCCGAAATCGCCACCGACATGATAGGGGTTCACATGGCCGATAAGGAACTGGTCAACGATTGCGTCCGGGTGGTGGTGGTCTATTACGACAATCGGCAGCTCATATACCTGTGCCATCCGGTATGCAGGCAGGTCTTCTTCAGTTGAGCCGTTATCAGTCAGAAGGATCAGGGGCATCTTCTGCCCGAAACGGGCATGATCCTTCAGTGAGAAATCGAGGTCACGCGTGATATCCTCAATTTCATAGAACGGAGCTTTTGAAGGAGCCCGTTTGAAGAGGAAGTAATCAGAATCGTAATCTCCACCTGACTCCCGCAACAGCGCTGTTACTGCCTGTTCAATTGCTACGGCCGAGCAGATCCCATCCGCATCCGCATGGTGACGGAGAATAATTGGTTGAGAAGTGAAGACCGCCCTCCTGATGATTTTTGCAATCTTCCGCATCTCAGGCCTGAGTTTTTCCAGGACCGGGCTCGGGACAAGGAGCGGGATGTCGGGGGGCTCTGAACGCAGGTCCAGTGCCTTCTCGATCCGTTCCCTTACTTCCTGGGCATCGGGACCGGTAAGCACCGACAGGGAGTCAACCTCGATCTGCAACTGATTATTCCGCTGCATTACCTCACCGACGATACGGACCAGATCACCAAGTTCTGCCTCCGGGTAGGCACGGACTCCGGCCTCCACAAATGCCGCTGCATTTTCTGTCCCTGACTCGTCAACAATGGTGAATATCGTCGGTCCGCTTGTCTGCTTGACCTGGGCAATCTCACCTTCTATCCGGACAGTCCGCCCGATTTTTTTGCCCAGTTCTGCAAGGAGAACCGCAGTACTCTTTTTCTCGATAGCACGAACCTGGTACACCGGGATGACCATCTCTTCAAGGTCTATATTCCCATTGCTCCGGATCGCCCTGACGTGGACCAGTACCGTTTCACGCTCCTTATGCTCGGTTTTAACATTGCTCTTGTGTATAAGCCCTTTTACCCGCTCATTCAACTGGACAAACGTCCCAAACGTGGCGAATCCCTGCACACGTCCTGCATACGTCTTCCCTTCTTCCACGTCACCCAGGTCACAAGACGCACCAAGGCGGTATACAATTATTTCACTGTTATTTTCCATGCGAAGTCCTCGTTATTTTCATTCCTGCAGATCGCGGTGCAGTCCCGGTCGAAATTTCGTTATCAGATAGTACAGTGCTATCCCCTGAATGGTATTTCAAGCATATCAAGATCGTCGGGGACGATAACCTTACCATAAAACCTTTTCGCTGCATCCCTGATATGACTTGCTGTACCGGTGTACCGGGAGCTGAGGTGCACGAGTGCCAGCGTATCTGCCGAAAGCCTCCCTGCAATATCACCTGCTTCCCCCGAAGTCGAATGGAAAACCTCCCGTGCCCGTTCCAGGGCGGCATCATCATATGTCGAGTCATGAATGAGAAGGTCCGCATGATCGACCACAGCGAGGAGGTCTTTTATCACCGGACGCGTGTCACCAGTATACACAACAGTTCGCCCCGGGCGGGGGGAGCCAAGTACCTGGTCGGGGCTGATGCTGACCTGGACACCATCCTGCACAATGCTCACAGGTTCACCCCGCTGGAGACGCCCGAACAGGGGTCCGGGGGGTACTCCAAGTGCTATGGCTCGTTCCCGGTCAAACCGGCCCGGCCTTGGATCTTCCACGAGAGCATATCCAAGGCTCTCCATCCCGTGATCAGTCGCAAAGGCCTTTACCTGGTATCCTTCGAACTGAATGGATACCCCGTGGACGAGCTCTTCAGACAAAACCGAAAATTTTACATTAAAACGGCAAAGATGACGCAGCTCCGTAACAAACTCGTGTACCCATGCCGGACCGTAGATGGTCAGCGGTTCTTTCCTACCATTGAACGAGAGTGTCTGAACGAGGCCAATAACCCCAAGAAAATGGTCGGCATGCCAGTGTGTAATGAAAATGGCGTCCACCGTAAACCCGGTCCTGGCCCTCATCATCTGTTGCTGGGCGCCTTCCCCGCAATCAAAGAGGATCGTATCGGACCCTCTCCTGACCATGAAGCAGGGGGGGTTCCTCAACGGGGTGGGGAGAGCACCGGCTGTACCAAGGAAATATACCTGTAAAGTCTCCCCGGCTATACAAACCACCTCTTGTACACAGCGAGACTCTTCCTGCCTTCTTCAATGGACTTCCCTTCGACCACGATGACCCCCGAATAATCTTTCTGTACTGCAGGGCCAACAATATCCCAGGGTATCGTCCCTGCACCAAGAGCCAAGTGCTCATCTGATATTCCATGGTTATCATGGATATGGAGGTGCTTTGCATGGGGTAACAGGGGTAAAAATTCCTTTACCCTTCCAACGGTATTCGCATGCCCGAAATCAATCGTGATCCCTATCCCCTCGATACCATCTGTCATTCCAAAGATCTCCTCGGGCCTCTGGCAGAGGAACTCCCGGATCCCAATCATGTTTTCAAGACATGCTAACACACCGCAATCCACCGCGACCTTCCCAATCCTGACCAGGGCTTCTTTCTGGAGCTGCCAGGCCTTATCGGGGAGAAGTTTACCTACCGGGGACAGGTAGCCGGGGTGAATTGTCACCCGGTCAGTGAATTCTGCAGCATTCGTAATACATACGCATATCTGCCTGATCGACTCTTCCCAGATCGGGTGGTTCAGGGTGGCGAGGTTTAGGTCTCCATAGGGTGCATGGACGGTTATCATCAGGCCCGTGCTTGCAATCGCTTCGCGGATATCATTCCTGTTATCGGGGTTATCAAGACGGTACCGCCCATCCGCAACAACCTCCCACCCACTGTACCCGGCGTCAGGGATACCATATACCCATTCAATGGCATCCCAGACCTTGGCAGATGATGAGAAATACATAGGACTGTTCATGGTACCTCCTTTACTTTTTCGAGGTGTGCCATGACCTTCCTGATGAAGGACTCCAGGCTGCCATCATTATCAATGCGGTAATCTGCATCCAATAGGGCTTTTCCAAGGCCCCAAGCCTGCTCACGCTCGTCCCTCGCTTTCAGTACATCCCTGTCAGGGGAGTCGTCAGATCGTCCCCGGCCGGCGATACGGCCCAGACGTATCCCGAACGGTGAATCTATCCGTATAAGGACGAACCCTGGGAAACTCTCCCGAAATACCTTCACTTCCGAATCCCCCCTGATCCCATCAATAATAACCAGCGGGTCCTCCCGGCCCCTGACTACCGGGACACAGAGCCGGGCGATTGCATCCATGCCCTGGTCAGCCCTGATCCGCCCGGCTGTCTCACCGAGGTTCTTATCAGTCAGTGGCAGACCTGCATCACGAACTGCCGTTCGAATGACATCTCCCATAACAATCACGGGAATGCCCAATGATAACGCAATCCGTGAGAATTCTCCTTTACCGCTTGCTGGCAATCCAACGATCCCTATTACCTTCATACGAAATCTCACCTCCCTCTCGGGTCCTGATCCTGACCGGCCGGTTGAGCGTGTCTGCGATCTTTTTTAGCTCACTACAGGACAAGGGGGGTATGTTCCCCTGCACCCCCTGCTGAATAACCAGGTCAACGTCACTGCATTCATGGGATATATATGGGACTTCATCTTCGTATCCCCGGAACAGCGTGATAACGACCTCGAACTCAGAGATTTTCCCACTCTGCCAGGCGGCCCTGCAGATGGCAAACGAACGCTGAACCCTGTCCACACAAGGTACCTTCATCAGGTTATCATACCGCTGCCACCGTGCCTTGATATCGAGCGCGATACGGTCAACGAGGCTGAGCCCGATGAGAGTTTCGAGGGTATCAGGGTACACCCCGTTTGTCTGCACACCAACAAGAAGACCCATATTTTTTATCGCACCTGCAAGAGCCACCAAAGCTTCTGCCTGCATGGTAGGCTCGCCGCCTGAAAATACAACCCCACTGATAAGGAGCCGTGACGACTTGACCATCCCGATGACCTCTTCAATACTTCTTATATCATTGCCGGAAAGGATTGATGAGTTATGGCAATATGTGCACCGTACCGGGCACCCACGCAAAAATACCGTGCATACTGCTTTCCCCCTCCAGTCAACTGTACTGATAGGGACAAAACCACCGAAGTTGACATCCATCGCGCGACCAGAAACCGATCTGTGCTCAGTACTATAGCGAACAGTGGTATTCAATGTAGTGAAGTGGCCCAAGGCCAGCAGTGGCCACCGTATCATGGTATCCGGGGATGAGATTACAGGGATGGAAAAAATTATGCCTTTTCCATGCATCCATTACCACTGGGATGCACAAATGACAAAAAATCATTTTACGACGGAAGACGCTTTAAGAATTGGTAAAGTTCTCGGAATTACCTGGTCTGATTTTGATACAGAACAATTCAGGATGGGCCTCGATGTAGAACTTGAACACGGCCTTACAGATCCCGTCACCAATGTGACCAACAGCGATCCGATGATTACCGGAAAAATTGCGCTTGCACACCTGAACGAGTTCCCTGACTATTACACGCGACTTAAAAAAATGGAAAAAGAAGCCGAACTATTCTGGGGAAAAGCAGATTAATATTTCTCCAGTTTATCAATATTCAGGTTTTCTGAAGAGATAATTTTATCGCCCTTAAGTTCGTTGCGATCAAGGGTCAAACCATAAAGTAAAGCTGCGTATACTTAAAACAATTTTACTTGATCGTTTAACAAACTAAATTTAGTCTGCAATTTTAAAAACAAGCCTTTATCTGGTCTATTCATTAATGATGAAGGTATGAGTATGATCAGCGATGCCAGGGCAGGCATCATTAACCAGGAGATGCAGGCCGTTGCAAAGGCAGAAGGCGTCACCGATGAATTTGTGAGAAGAGGGGTTGCAGGGGGCCATATCGTGATCCCGGTTTCACCCTACCGGAAGGTCAAGGTGTGCGGTATTGGTGAAGGACTCCGGACAAAGGTCAATGCCTCCATCGGAACATCCTCTGACATTGTTGATGTCGATATGGAAGTCGAAAAGGCCCGGCAAGCCGAACTTGCCGGGGCTGATACACTGATGGAGCTCTCAACAGGTGGAGACTTCGCCATGATCAGGAAGCGTGTAGTTGATGCCACTACCCTCTCGGTTGGGAGCGTCCCACTCTACCAGGCATTCATTGAGGCGGCGAGGAAAGACGGTGCGGTCGTCCACATGAAAGAGGATGACCTCTTCCGTATCACCGGCGAACAGGCCAAGCTCGGGACAAATTTCATGGCGATCCACACAGGGATCAACTTCGAGACGATTAAGAGACTGAAAAACCAGGGACGCCATGGAGGGCTGGTCTCTCGTGGTGGTGCATTCATGACCGCCTGGATGCTCCATAATGAAAAGGAGAACCCGTTGTATTCCGAGTTCGATTATCTCCTCGAGATTATGAAGGAACATGAAGTAACCCTGTCGATGGGAAATGGTATGAGGGCGGGTGCGGTTCATGATGCAACTGACCGGGCGGCAGTCCAGGAACTACTGATCAATGCAGAACTCGCGGACAAGGCCCATGCTGAGGGCGTCCAAACGATTGTCGAAGGTCCAGGGCACATACCACTTGATGAGATCGAGGCAAACGTGGTACTCATGAAGCGTGTCACGAACAACAAGCCATTCTACATGCTCGGGCCTCTGGTCACAGATATCGCTCCGGGTTACGATGACCGGGTTGCAGCCATTGGTGCTGCGATCTCATCGAGCCTTGGTGCAGATTTTATTTGTTACGTCACTCCCGCAGAGCACCTTGCCCTGCCAACTGTGGAAGAAGTATATGAAGGGGTGATGAGTTCCCGGATTGCAGCACACGTCGGGGACATGATCAAACTGAAAAAGACCCGGAATGCGGACCTCGATATGGGCCATGCCCGCCGTGACCTGGACTGGACACGCCAGTTCGAGCTGGCCATGAACCCCGCACGGGCAAAGGCAATCCGAAGCGAGAGGTCTCCTGCAGATACCGATGCCTGCACGATGTGCGGGGACTATTGTGCGATTAAAATTGTTAACAAAAATTTCAAATTCTAAATTATTTTCCGGGCTCACCCGAAATACCTGAAACGGGTCCCCTTCACGGGTTATCTCACAATATTTAAGGCTGGCACCGTTTCCCGTGAAATTCTTCCCAACATATATGACGGCAAATGTTTCCTACTGCTTTGAAGGCATCTTCCAGGTCAGGAAAATTTGGTATTCCTGAATCCTTCAGGATCCGCAGCGGCGTCTTCATGGAGTCACCACCAATCATACACCCGACAATCATCCGGTGGGTATTTTTGGAGAACCTGACGAGTTCATTTGCAACACGTATCGGGTCTGATATGGCAGAAGGCACATTAATTACAAACGCGATGTCCCATGCGTCCTGATTTTTTATCATCACATCAAATGTTCGGGCGAACCTGTCAGCCGAGGCATCACCCACCATGTCGATCGGGTTTCGCCGGTTCCAGTCAACAGGCAGGATGGTGTCAAGTTCCTGTATGATGGCGGGTGAAAACTCCACTATCTCGATACCGAACTGTTCTGCATAGTCAGAGGACAGAACGGCAAAACCTCCCGCATTGCTGATAACGATCGCACGGGTACCTTTGGGATATCCTTCAGATGACAGGAGTTCAGCCGTCTGAAACGCTTCCCTCATGGACCGCACGGGAATTATTCCGGACTGCCAGAATGCAGCCATATATACATCATAACTGCCGGATAACGAACCGGTATGTGATGCGGCGGTCAGCTGCCCGATCCTGGATGACCCGGACTTGATCGCGACAACAGGTTTTTTCTGCGTTACTTCCCGGGCAATCTTCATGAAACGCGTTCCTTCACGGATTTGCTCAATATAAAGGATAATTGCGCGGGTATTTGGATCTTCTGCCGCGTACTGCAGAAAATCTTCAAACGTGAGATCAGCCTGGTTGCCGATGCTGACGACTGCGGAAAAACCTATCCCTTCGGGCAGGCTCCAGTCCACGATGGTTGAAATGATGGCTCCACTCTGCGAAATGAATGCAATCGAGCCGGGCTTTGGAGATATAGGGTCAAATGTTGTGTTGATCCCCTGATGGGGGAGCATAATACCAAGGCAGTTCGGACCCACAACCCTCATACCGTGTTGCCGGGCTATCGCAAGCACCTGCTCTTCCAGAACCCGGCCCGTCTCCCCCGCCTCCCGAAAACCGGATGAGATAATGATAACAAGAGGAATACCAGCATTCCCTGCATCTTCAACCACCAGTGGAACTGAATGCGATGGAACCACGATGACGGCGATATCAACAGTACCGGGGATGGACGAAAGGGTTTGATACACCGCCCGCCCAAGGATCTCCTGATGTTTCGGATTCACAGGATACAGGGATCCAGGAAATGAAAGGAGATTTCGCAGGACTGAATACCCGACCTTGTTGGGGTCAGGGGAAGCCCCGACGACCGCAATCGATGTGACATGAAGGAGCTCAGGTGGCATCACCTGCACCTGCACAACATCTGTGATCGCGTCCTCATCCGTTATATAGAACCGTGCATCGACAATACAAGCCCCTTTCTCGTATAAGAATACAGGGTTCAGGTCAAACTCCACAACTTCCAAACGTTCAAGAAACAGTCGTGCGACAGAATCAATTAGCGTAATCAACGCACCCATATCACGCGCAGGTTCATTCCGGAACCCCTTGATCAGGGAATATGACTGCAATTCCTGGACCATTGCATTAATATCGGAAAATCTGACAGGAAGCACCCGGATCGAGACGTCTTTAATCAGTTCGACCAGGGTCCCCCCCATACCGACGGTTATGACCTTTCCAAATGTTGGATCAATCCTGCCTCCGATAAGAATCTCCAGTCCCTTTTCCTTTTGCTGTTCAATAATGAGCCCTTTTATGGTTGCTGATTGATCAAATACCTGCACATTGTGGACTATCACATCGTACGCATTTTCCGCTTCGGCAAGTGACCGGATACCGGTGATGACGCCCCCTGCATCGCTTTTATGGACAACCTGGGGAGAGATGACCTTCATCACCACCGGATAACCAATACATTCTGCGGCAGCGCCCGCCTCCTCCCGGGACCGGACAACCGAAAACAGGGGTACTAATATCCCATGGTTTTTCAACAGGCCGTACCCTTCTGTTTCTGAAAGCATCCTCACCGTCATCTCAACCGCTCCTTGGTTAGGTATTCTCGGCTCCTGTTTATGATGTTATTTGATTGGACGGAACTGAATAACACGGGTGATAAAGCATAATCTGCCATGCCTCCAATTGCGACGAGTGGATGTAAATGGGAACCTGCTAACAGAAAAAATAAAAATTATCTGATTCACGGAGATTTGAAAAAAATTGACATGTTCACATCCTGACAGTTCCAGGCACCCGTTATCCGGATGAGCCCCAGGACTCGTCAATGTACTCCAGGTTGAACCTGTAGAGGTGGGTAAATCCACATTCCCTGCATTGGACAGTGAAATTCCTACATCCTATCGTTACATCATGAGGACCGGTTACCTTACATTGTCTGCATAATGCGTTGGCCGTCAGGTTCCAGATGTCATAACATCCTGGCTTGATATAGTCCCCTTTTTTACTGACCTCTTCAACAATCGGAATATATGACCTTGTCGCCCTGCAGTTGTCACAAACAACCTGTGCACCATTCGGGACTGCAGTAATGACCTGGTCAACGTCCTCCCTGCAGTTGAAGCAGGTGGTCCGGTGACGCGTCGTGATGAAATCGTCCATGTATCATACTCACAAGCGGGAGCTGATAAAGTATTGTGATATTGAAAGAACCAACAGGCCTCTGGTAGAACTACACATGCTGAACCCACAGCCGGATCAATCCCCCGATTCTTTGTGATCAGGAATAATTGACCCGCAGGTCATGTCAGGAAAGGAAAAAAATAGAAATTCAGCGATACGTCAGGGCAACAGATGATACACAGGAATACCGGGACCGGGTCGTTCCACCGCGATAATGAAGATGATGATGCCATATGTTTTGCCTCCTCCCAAGGGTACATTCGAATGGACCATTTCGCCATGATGTGAACTGATGAGGCCCGGAAATCAGAAACCTGCGCTACGCATGATGTAAATACTTTAAAATTTGCAGCAAGGGGGGATTACATAATTAGTATCCAAAAATAGGTGTACTAAGTCTCAGCCACCTGGAAGGGTGATATCGTACATACCAACAATGTCACCGGTTGGAAGTATGATGTGGGTCCCTAACGGCACTGTGACCGCGATTACCATACGTTGGTTGATCCCGGCGAAAGTTGGCGCATTGGTTAGCCTCGGACGACCCGGAGGTTGACCTGACATTCCCCCCTTAAAAATATCGTTGAACCAGACGGTCCCACTCATTCTGAGGTTAGGAGGTTGTTACGATACATAAATTGGATCACAGAGGATCTGAACCGATTGCAAGACCATACGAATTTAAACCCCTCCAGACAGAATGAAACATGATACCATGGTATTAATGGCAAAATGTCATAAACCGATAATCCGCACCAGAAGAGAGGGGCGTGAAGCTCTCCAATGAGCAAAATACCAGTCCTTCTCATCGATGACGATGAGGATTTACTCCAGATAGGAAAGGTGTTTCTCGAAGATGACGGGCGGATCACCGTGAAGACAGTAGGTTCCGCCGAGGAGGCCCTCAATCTGATCGCCATTCACCAATTCGACGTAATCGTCTGTGATTACCGGATGCCCCCGGGCATGGACAGTAACGGTCTACTAAAAGCCATGAAAGAACAGGGACTCGATGTACCCCTCATCGTGTTCTCGGGATTTGCACGCGAAGATTGTGCGACTGAAGCCATAAAAAACGGAGCCGCATTTTATCTGCAGAAATCTATCCAGCCCGATGTTCAGTATACGGAAATGAAGAACATGATTCTGCACCTCTCTATGCTCAGGCACGTACAGCAGGCACTTTTTGAGACCAGAAAAGAATTCGAGTTATTTTCCTACTCAGTCTCCCATGATTTGAGGGCTCCCTTGCGAATCATTGACGGCTATTGCAAGATCTTATCAGACAAATATGATGCAAACGTACCTTCAGATTCTCAACAGTATATCGGCCGGATCCGTGCCGCGACAGGAAGAATGGATGCATATTTTGAAGACCTGCTCCAGCTCTCCAGGGCAGGGCGCCTTCCGATGAAAACCGAACAGGTGAACCTGTCATCAATGGTAACCTCCATACTGGGTGAACTATCGCACCCTGCACAGGGACCTCATTTTATGCAGGAGATTGAGAGAGATGTCATTGTCCAGGGAGATCGGGCACTTCTCGAACGCGCACTACAGCAGATCCTTGAAAATTCCTGTAAATATTCAAAGAACAGGCAACAGATAAGGATCGATTTCGGTACGATACAAATCGATGGCAGAACAGTCTATTTTGTCCGGGACAATGGTGAGGGGTTCGATACAACGAATGCAAAAGATTTATTCAAACCGTTTCATCGGTTCCATCCCGAATCGCAGTTCCCCGGAACCGGCATCGGACTTGCAATTGTCCAAAAAATCATCAGCAGGCATGAAGGATCCCTTCGGCTCGAGAGTTCGGTCGATGGTGGTACAACCATTTTTTTCACTCTCATCAATGGAGAAAACTAGCCGGGTCTGATGACGAAATAATGGAGTATATCCCGTTATCGACCATTTCGCCCCTGTACCGGTTATAAATAAACGAAAAAATAATGAACGTCGAATAAAGATGGGGAGGATAGAAAAATGAAAGAAGATATCAGAGTATTATCGGTCGAGGACTCACAGGATGATGCTGTCTTCGCGATAGTCGAGCTCGAAAAAGGCGGCCTTAAAGTTCATCAGTGAAGGGTGGATACTGCCAGCGATATGAAAGAAGCCTTACTTAAAGAAACCTGGGATATTATCCTGTACGATTATTCAATCCCCGGGTTCGGGGCGATTCCCGCCCTCGCACTCCTGAAAGAAATGCAGATCGAACTCCCCGTCATTATCATATCAGGGGTTATCGGCGAAGATACCGCGGTGGAGGCGATGCGATCAGGTGCCCGTGATTTTATTGTCAAAGGCAAGTACGCACGTCTCCTCCCTGCAGTCAGGAGGGAGGTTGAGGAGTATATCCAGCTCAAGGCACGGGAGGCAGAAGTAAAGAAACAGAAAGCTGAAGCAGTAAAGCAGCGCCAGCTCGCCTTTACCATGATCATGCAGAATCCCCAGCCGCTGCTCATCATAGACACAAAATTCGATATAAAACTTGCAAATGAAGCATTTCTGAGTTTAAGCGGATATTCTGAAGTACAATTGCAGAAAATGAATATCAGGGAGTTCAAAATCTTAAAAAAGAGCGGGCACAACATCAAGGAAGCCTTAGCGACTAAAAAAAAAGGGGTGACCGGTGAAGTCACCGTGGAATTCCCGAAAGCCACTCACTCGCTGGAGCAGCACACGATCCCGCTGCTCGACAAGGAGGGCGGGATCGTGAGCATCATGACTGTGTACAATGATCTCACTGGGAAGTTGATCGAAGAAGCAAAGCATGAGGAACTCGCCAACTACATTACTGCTTATCTTTCATCCATGGCAGATAATTTAACCAAACTGTCCACAGCAAACCTAGACTTCAACCTCGCAATTGCCCCGGCGAGCAAAACGACAGAGGAAGCCCGACAATGGTTCACTGGCATCAACAAAAACCTTGCAGAAGTAAAAGCTGCACTTGACCTTCTGGTTTCTGATGCAAATACGCTTACAAAAACCGCAGTAGAAGGGAAACTCGACACCCGGGCAGACGCAACGAAACACCAGGGGGATTACCGCAAAATCATCGAGGGGGTGAATGCCACCCTCGATGCCGTTATCGGGCCCCTTAACGTTGCCGCCGAGCACGTCGACCGCATCAGCAAGGGAGAGATCCCGGTGAAGATCACGGACAAGTACAACGGAGATTTCAACGAGATTAAGAATACTCTGAATACATGTATCGATAACATCAATTCCCTTGTTGCAGACGCAAACATGCTTGCAAAGGCGGCTGTTGAAGGCAAACTCAAAGTCCGGGCAGATGCAACGAAACACCAGGGGGATTACCGAAAAATTGTTGAAGGGTTCAATTCGTCCCTGGATTATGTGATCAACCCGGTCAATGAAGCGATGCGCATCGCAAACCATTTTTCAAATTGCGATTTTTCAGCACGTGTTGATGAAAAACTTCACCTGGAAGGTGACTTCATCAAGTTCAAAGACGCACTGAACAGCATCGGCATCGAGATCTCCAAGGCAGTGAACATTATCAATCAGCAGGTTATGGAACTTGCTTCGAGCGCAGAGGAGGCAAATGCCAGTATTGAAGAAATATCATCAGGTGCGGAACAGATCGCAAAGAATGCCGCAGGAGTAAGTACAAATACCGAACATGGAAATGAAGGGATTTCCCAGGTATTACGGGCGATGGAAGATCTCAATCAGACGGTGACAGATGTTGCCCAGAAAGCTGAAAGGGTATCACAACTGACCGAGGATGCCAACCAGTTGAGCGTGAAGGGTACCGGGCTTGCAGAGCAGGCAGAACTGGGAATGCGAAGTATCACAACCTCTTCAAACGAGGTCGATAAGATTATTGTTGATATCAAGGCCGAGATGGACAAGATCGGAAAAATCGTAGGATTGATCAGCGACCTTACCAACCAGACCAATCTCCTTGCCCTCAACGCTGCAATCGAAGCGGCCCGTGCTGGAGAAGCAGGCAGGGGTTTTGCAGTTGTGGCCTCTGAAGTAAAACCACTAGCCCAGGAGTCCCGTGCATCTGCAGAGAAAATCGCTGATATGATAGGTACTCTCCAAAAGAAATCACTGGCTGCCGGTGAAGCAATCGCATCATCGAGCCGTGAAGTGAAAGCCGGAAGCGAGGCGCTCAGCCAGACACTCCATTCTTTCAAGGATATCGCAAAGTCGATCGAGGATATCAGCAGGAACGTAGTGGAAGTGGCAAGTGTGAGCGAAGAACAAGCTGCAACAGTGGAGGAAGTCACCGCAAGTGTTACCGAAGTGCATGGAATGGTACAAGCAACCGCGAAAGATGCGATGGATGCGGCTGCCGCTTCAGAAGAAGCATCTGCATCCATTGACCAGATCACGAGGGTCATTGGCAGTGTGAACGCGATCGTGGACAATGTCTCTAAAGAGATGGCAAAGTTCAAGGTATGATGAGGGATTTCATATGACTGATAAGCAGATTATCCCGGTTCCTTCCGGCGGGAGTGCTGCGTTTCACTCTGCACATGTAAATCCCCAGGTGGAACCAACACCCGGAGCACACCATGCAACTGGTGGTGCTGGTGCTCAAAAATTTAGTGATAATATTCAGGTAGTTGAATTTCTTCTTGAAGATGAACATTTTGCTATTGACCTATTCGAAGTTCGGGAAGTCGTGGAATATACCCGAATCACCCACCTCCCTGACACCCCCCCTCATATCAGGGGGATCATCGATTTGAGGGGTGAGATTACCACAATCATCGACCCAAAAAAACTGATCCATATTCATGGTGAAAAAAAACAGACGAGGTCTCTTCCCGTATCATCGTCCTCGACGATCTGATAACCAGATCGAAAATCAGGATCATGATCGATGATGTCCTTTCTGTCTCCACGTACTCCAGGAAAGAAGTGGATACAACGGCAGCCAACATAAACCGGGAACAAAACAATATTATTGGTATTATCCGGAAGAAAATCCGGATTAAAGACAAGGATGTCAATGAATTAATTATCTGGATGGATATTCAGCGACTGCTGACTGAGGCTGATCAGGTAATTGTGAAGGAAAATTATCGCGGGAACACGGAAAATTATTAATTATCTCGCGATATCCTGTTTTCCCAGGTCACGTGAAGGTTAGTGACAGTTTTTTATCCAGTTGATCCCACATACGTGCAGCCCGTGTTTTTATCGATTTCGCTTCGATACCGGTAATTCAGATAACCCTTTCTATTGAATTTTTGCATCTAAATTTCCCCCATCTCCCAAGGGTGATTGAGGATTGCCAGTACATCCCGACGTTGTTTCACCATTGAATACAATTGCACACAGAGTTCACTAAATGCGGTCATGAATTCCAGAGCCTTGACCCTTTTTAATGCGGGTATATCAGGATATAACGGATTTTTCAGAAAACTGCCATTCGTCATCTCATAATACGCAGCACCACGGAATTTTACATATTCGCGATAATCACTCTGGAACCGGGAAGATACAAGGTTTGCCATCTGCAGAACCGAATCGTTCGTCGGGTTAATCGTAACATGCCCAAACCCGGGGGGAACCATCACGAGGTCACCTGCAAACGCATCAACAACAATAACCTGCGAGAAGTCATGGGCCTGGAGAAGGTAGTGAGCATGCCCTTTCATTACTTCATAGACCTCCGGATACCCGTATCCTTCCGGATTTTCCGGGTGATAATGCCCCAGAGTCTTGACATATTCACCACAGAGGTCGCGGGGCGGAATAACGGTAATATCATACCTGATTCCCTGTTCCCGAAGCCATTCGCGATCAGATCCCGGCATCGCAACATCCCGGAACATATAGTACATATCTCCATCGCACCGGCAATCCGGATCGGCAAAGACAGGTTGTAATTCGTCTGCCACCCTGATATCAGGTTCCGGGAGCGGTCCGATCCAATGAGGCCCTAAATCAGTAATATCCTGAAACAGATGGGCATGATTCACCATGCGGTTCATCGCCTCCCGCCGATTACGGTCTTTGCGAGTTCATAAAGCTCAAGATCCACGGTTTTTAACCGGAACACGGCCTCTTCAAGCGGTACTGATGTGATCTGGTTGCCGTGGATGGCCGCCATCTGACCGAACTTCCCGGCATCAATAAGCTGTACCGCTGCCACACCCAGGCGGGTAGCAAGAACCCGGTCAAATGCAGTTGGAGACCCCCCACGCTGAATATGGCCGAGGATGGTGACACGTGTCTCAATACCGAGCCTTTTCTCCAACTCTTTTCCAAGGAGAAGCCCTACACCCACAAATTTTTCGTTGCCACATTCGTCCCGGATATCTTCAGGTACCGGGGGTAGGCCGATATCCTCCCGCCTGGCCCCTTCCGCGATAACAACAATAGAGAATTTTTTCCCTGAATCATACCGTGCCTGGAGATTTTTACAAACCGAATCCATGGTAAAGCGCACTTCCGGGATCAGGATTTCATCGGCCCCTCCGGCAAGTCCGGCAGTCAGTGCAATCCAACCCACGTTCCGTCCCATCACTTCTACCACAATAATCCGGTGATGGGATTCGGCAGTCGTGTGAAGGCGGTCAATTGCCTCAGTTACCGTAGAAACTGCGGTATCAAACCCGAATGTCACATCGGTACCTGATATATCATTATCAATGGTCTTAGGAACACCAACCAGCGGTATCCCCTGTTTTGAGACATCGCGTGCCGCAGACAGGGTGCCGTCACCTCCAATCACAACGAGAGCATGAATTCCGTACTTTTTCATGTTGTATTGGATCTTCTGGAAATCTGATCTTTTTTCCAGGGGGTTTGTACGGGATGTACCCAGGATCGTCCCTCCCCGTGGAAGGATCCCGGAAACAGAAAAATCCGTGAGTGGTTCTACATCTCCATCAATCAGACCCCGCCAGCCATTGCGGATGCCAAGTGTTTCGTAACCATATTTTATACCGGACCGGACGACCGCCCGGATCACCGCATTCAGCCCTGGGCAATCCCCCCCACCCGTCAGGACACCAATAGTTTTCATACCAGCCTCACCCTCCGGTTCATGGTTCCCTGTTGTTGTATTTAATCATTGTCGCGTCTGCCAGGGTATATCTGCCTGCAGGACCGTTGAATCTGCAGGAATGTTCGATCGGGTTCCTAGTCCCTTTCCCATCAGGTTCACGTCATCGCCCCCGGACCCGTATTTTCAGGGTTACCTTCCCTGCAAATCTCCAGAAAAATCCTTCGATGGATAATCCTCCAGCTGATGATCAACTGGATCAAATCGGCGGCGGTCACATATTCACGGTCCCTGAACATGGATATCGGGTGTACTTTCGTCTGGTGTTCGATACTGCGTTCAAGTTTTTCTACGACATGCCCGCTGAGTTCCCCATCAACAATCAGCTCTCCCATTCTATGCCCGTATTGAAGACCGGTCGTAAATTTAAGTGAAAAGTCTCGTTCAGATAGTGACAGGATCGAGTATAGGTCAAGTGAGAGGTCAATATCCTTAATACGATGCTTCATCCGGTTCTGGGAAAGTGTTACCTGGTAGACATCGCGCTCATCACCGAGCGCTGTGCCATATTCGGAGTAATCGATCCCGACAACCGCATCCGCATATTCTTTCTGGGGAGCGATATACCGTTCATAATCAGTTTTACGGCTCTCAATGTGCCTTTTCACCTCAGCAACTGAATAACCCCGCTTGTTACTGTCCCGTTTAATTTTCCAGTCATACTTTATATCCGGTGCAGGGTCCACAAACAGCATAAAGTCCAGGTTGTTACGAAGTGCAGGGGTGAAAAATGTGTGCAGACCTTCAAGGATAAGAACCTTTTGCGGGGAGAATATGACCGCGGGGTCGAATTTCCCGGTATCATGATTGTATACCGGTTTCTCTATTGGCATGCCCTGCCTGAGCCGGGAAAGGTCCTTTTCAAGTTTCCCGATACAGTTTGCAGCCGGATCCAGGGCCGTGATTCCCAGGTTCATTCGTTCTTCCCGATCATACCGGTGGTAATCATCGAGCGTGATGGTTGATACAAGGTCACTGCCAAAAATACACCGTACTCCTTGTGTAAATGTAGTTTTCCCGGAACCGCTGTCCCCGGCCACACCAATGGTAAAGATGTAGGGTGATGCGGCAATCGTATCCTTAAAGTTCGGTGCATGCACGTCCAATCACACCCCATCTGTTTTTTTCAGCAGAGAAACCATCCTGCATGCCCGCGAGATCTCTGCAACACTCCATGCCTGCGCAATACAACCACCCGGAGTGTAAGGGAAATCCCCATCAAATATTTCAGAAATAAAACCGGCACCAGCTTCCCGGATGTGCGTTTTGATCGGTTCAAGCAGTGGAGCAACCTTCGAGCCGGGTGTCCCGTTCCTGATAAGGGCTTCAGTATACCATCCGGTAAGCCACGGCCAGACGCAACCGTTATGGTAACTGCCATCTCCGTTGAAATGCCCCTGGTACCGTGCATCATGGGGTGAAAGAGTACGCAAACCATACGGGGTCAGGAGTGCCTTTGAGACCGTCGCAAGGGCTGCAGAGGCCTTATCCGCATCAACCAGGCCTAATGCAAGTGCTATTACCTGGTTTGGCCGCAGGGTCGGATCGATCGGGTCAATCCGGTCATAAAGGCATCCTGATTCCTCATTCCAGAATTTTTCAAATTCTGATATTGCTGCCGCAGACCTTACCGGTGGGGTAAGCCCTAATGATTCCACCCAGGTAAGAGCGTGAATCCACAATGCATTGATCTCAACAGGTTTTCCCTCGCGAGGTGTAAAAATGGTATCCATCCACGTGCTTCTCGGGGCGACCGAGATAAGATGATGATCGATCTTTGCCACCGGAGAGTCAGGGTACTGATCAAGGATCCTCGTGATGACCGGTACCATTGACTGAATAAACGTATCTTCTCCCCACTGGCGATGGTACCTGCTGAGTGCATGGATGAACCACAATGATGCATCACTCGTGTGGTAGTTGTCGGGGAACCGGTTAGGGATCAGCCCGCCGGTCATGTTCTCTGCAAGGTGCCTGAGCACACACTGGGCAGCAACTTTCTTCCCCCGATCTATGAGGAGACCGGTGACGCTGATAGCAGAATCACGCCCCCATGATTCAGTGAACCAGTGATAACCTGCATAGATCTCGTTATTGTGGCAGAAGGTGTCGGCAGCCCGGTCAAGCCAGTCCTGGAATGAATGTGCTTCCGGAGTGTTTTTCTGAAGGCCCACAACATTATCCTTCCGAAAACAACGCAGGCTGACAGATTCACTGTTTACATGCCCGGAAAAAAATCCGGGGGATAGTAAGTCTTCCACATGTTCATAGCCACGTTCTTTTTCCCGTTCATACCATACATTCCAGTAAGTCTCCTGTTCCAGAGTAAAGGGCATGTCCCCCCGAAGGACCGTCCCGGACCACTGCAGGACATTTTCGTTATACTCAAATTCTATATGGGGATCGCGGATGACCTGGTTTACGGAACGGTTCGCGATAAGAGGCCGGATAAAAAGATCAGCTTCCCCAGTCAGGTCATAGGTGATGATGGGACTGTTGTTGAAGGTGATGGTTTTTTTTACGATGACATCATCGATCCAGAATATCCATGACGGGGGGTAGAGGCTGAATGAAAAGCAATTCCCAGGGCTATCGGATTGAGCTGTCCCTTCATACTGCTGTCCCGAAATCCGTACACCGTTCACCTGTTCATCTAGTGAGGAAAAATACACGGTCCCCTCATGGACAAAGAGGCCATGGTATTTTCGGGTGTTGCCAAAGATCGATGAAGAACAGTAGGCCTGGTCACCCGCCATGAGAAACTCAAGTGCCCGACCGGCATGGGGCGTCAGCATTTCCCTGCCGTACCTGAGAGTCATAGGCAGATATCACGCACCTTGTGCTCTCTCGTTCACCACTTCCAGGTAGGTCCTGATCGTCGTATCCGCGATGATATCCCAGGTGAAATGCTCCAGCACCCGTTGTCTGCCATTCTTACCCATTTTTTCTGCAAGGCCGGGGTTTTTTAAAATTTGGACCAGGTACCGGGCAATATCTGACGGGTCGTAGGGGTTGACATGGTAACCGCAAATATCCTCCCCGGTCGCGATGATCTGTTCACGGAACCCACTTGTGCCCCGGGCACCGACCACCACGGGTTTTCCCATTGACATCGCCTCAGTGCAGACGATGCCAAACGGTTCATACTTCGAGGGGAATACGCATACGTCACTTGCCGCATAGTAGAGGAGCCGTTCTTCTTCAGGTACCATCCGGAAATGCAGTAAAACGTTCCTGCCAAGATGGAGATCCCGCACCATCTGGGATAGCATCTGCTCCTGGTCACCGATCCCAAGTAGTACGAGTTTTGCTTCAGGGACTTCTTTCAAGACCTGCGGCATCGCAAGGATGAGAGGGTCCGCACCCTTGACCCATGTGAGACGCCCGATAAACAAAATCATAGGTGAGGTACCTACCCCGATCTTTTCCCGGAACGCCTGTGTACTATCAGCCGTGAACCGTGAAGGGTCATACTTTTTTGCATCCACGCCGTTATGAATCACACGGATCCTCGACTCAGGGTACCCAAATTTTACCAGTTCATCCCTCATGGCGTAGCTAACGGTCACAATCCGGTCAGCCGTCATCGCTGACAGTCGCTCAATCTCTTTTATGGTCGCCGAACCTGATGGATTTCTCCCCTGCTCGGTTGAATGGAAATGGAAGACAAACGGAACCTTGAGATTTCGTTTTGCGATAATTCCCGCTAGGGCAGCAATCCAGTCGTGGGATACCAGTAGGTCAAAATGACGGTGCTCGTTCTGCACTAGATAATTCACCACCTTTGAGGCTGAAAGCAGGTTATACAGGAGCGTCTCTGCAAAAAATTCCTGCCCGTTCAGGTCCCAGCTCTTCACTTCTGTCGGGTTCACAATTGCAAGGATGTCTGAAAATTCCATCAGCCGGGGGCGATGGACTTCTACCCCGGCCCATGTATCGAATGTCGGGTCATCACCGGTGTTTCGTGAAAAAACCGAAACACTGTGGCCTTTTGCAATAAACTGCCGGGTAATCTCTGTTGCATAGGTGCCAAGTCCCCCGCGAAAAAAAGGGGGGAATTCATCAACGAAATACACCAGTTTCATGCAAAACCCCGGGAATACGTTTGTGTCAGCCTCTCAGTAATCGGTCCCCATAGAAATATACGATCCACTTTTTTCCTTCCCCTTTTCCCAAGGGCACCAGCATTCCAGTCTTCATCGATTAACAGGTTGATACCCCATGCAAGAGATGCTGCATCTACATTTACCTTCATTCCATCGACATATGCATCAATATTCTCAGATAGTCCTCCGACATCACATGCGACCACACCTTTTTCGGCACTCCATGCCTCGAGGAGGACCAGGCCAAATGGTTCATTCCGACTTGGGATTACCACAACATTGGCGGCGTTTAGTAGCCGGATATATTCGCGGTCCGGGATGTACCCCACAAAATTAACAGGCAGGTCCTTTGCCTGCTCCTCGAGTACCTGCCGCATATCCCCATCGCCAGCCACCATGACCTGAGCATCCCCCCGGTGCTGGCATACCTTCCGTACTGCATCAATGAGCAGGTCAGGTCCTTTCTGGTAGACCAGCCTGCCAATAAATAGCACAAGGGGTGCATATGGATGAATGCCATAGGATTTTTTTACCTCCCCTGGATCGATTTCTGCCCGAAAATGGTGTGGAAAAACCCCATTTGGGATCACACGGCATTTTTTTTCCGGGATGTTATACAACCAGGTCACTTCTTTTTTTAGGGTGGCGGATACAGTTATTACATTTTTTGCAATAAGGCCTCCGTACCATTCTTTCCCTGAAATTTCCTTAAACTCCCACCAATCCCCAAACTGGTTGCCACTTCTTCCATATTCTGTAGAATGATACGTGAGGAATGTATTCCTGTCCTGGAGGAGATGGAGCGCCTGGACCGGGTGCCAGTCATGAAAGTGAAGGATATCAAACCGTCCCTCCCTGTCATAGAGCTTAAACTGGTCTACCATCGTGTAACTCATATTATTACAATATTCCACAATATTTCCGCCAACAGGCTGACAATAGTGATAATGGACACCATGGATCACCTGGTCAGGAATAGTACCCCGGGTAAAGTAGTGCACCTCGTGGTGTAATTTTACCAGTGTTTCTGCGAGATTTGTTGCGGCATTGGCCAGTCCTCCAACACGTTCTGCATACATTGATTCCCAGCAGAAAAAGGCTATTTTAAATTGCTCCATAATTGCTCCCTCCGTTGTTTTATGATTTTTACGATTTCATGACGTTCAAAAAGCCCGCTGATCCTCTCTGCAAGCCTGGGCTCTTCGAGTGCATCGGTGATCCAGTTGACGAAGTCACCCCTTCCCTGGTGATAGCGGATCGACTCCTCCGGCACGATACAGAGCAGTTCTTCAAACTGGTCAAGGTTGTAGGCGGCATAACCAATGAAACCGGTAGGTCCGGCGAAATGAAATGCCAGTTCCGGAGAGAGGACCCGCAGCGATGTCGCTGATTTCTTGTTTTTCATCAACCTGATATTCCGCGACTCGTAATCTGAAAGCACCCTCATGAACGTTTTAAACGCATCCTCCGCCTCGTGATGGCTGAAATAAGTATGTACTTCTCCGCTCGAGCCGTATTTTGAGGCCATGTAGTAGAAATGGTCGCTGGTCTGCAGGTACCGCCATATCTGTAAATCAGTCGCATATGGCCGGGCGGACTGAACTGCATGAAAGGCCGTCCGCTGGCGTTCATTACCCATCCATGCAGAGGTATCTTTTTCGATATCTGCCCACGAAATAGTCTCATGCACATCGATTGTCCCCACCGGTACATGGTCCGCAACCACGCGGGAAGGCAGGACGGTGGTGATGTTACGATTACGCAATTCATCCGGGAGGTGGCGTAAAAAGTTAAATATTCCAGTTTCCTCCCAGAAATGCTCCCCAAATGTCTCATAGTCCAGGAAAACATTGATGATTTCGCCTGATGAAGCGGCAACCCAGGATGCGTATGTATCTGCTGTGAGGGGGTACTGTTCCCAGGTCCGGTTGCTAAACCGGAACGCGATATCATCGGAGAGAGTGGTGTTCCGGAGCATCACTGGCAGGTCCTGGCAGGTGTAAAGAAAATCGGGGCTGCGCCAGCCAAGGATCCGGTCCACTCCCTCTGTGAATATCCCGTGAAATCCCATATCCCTGATCATGGTTGCAATATCATTATTGAAAGTAAACTCAGTATTTTCAAAGATGGCGGGACGTTGGTTGAACAGGTCATGTATCAGGTCTCCATGCTGGCTAACCTGGTCGTGGAATTCTGTCTTATCTGAAAAACAACTGGCAATGCTGTGGTAATAGGTCTGCCCGATAAGTTCGCAGTTGCGATGATTCGCAACCTGTTCGAATAATGAGAGGGTATCGGGGCTCCATTTCTGCAGCTGCTCGATAACAATTCCTGATAAGGAAAATGCACATGAAAATCCTTCATCAAGTTTTTCAAGGATGATCTTTGTTGCCGGGTTATAGCATTTATCCGCGACACGTAACAGAATTTCCTTGTTCAACCCATCAAAATAAAGGTCAAACAGGCCATCCTTTTTTTTCTCTGGTACCGGTGAGAATTGCCGGTTCAGCCTGTATGGCTGATGAACCTCAAACCCAATGCAAATATCTGCCAATTGCTCATCCCCTCTCTATGGGTACAACACGCCGCGGACAGGTGACCTTACGATGACAATTTTTTTACAGGTGTGACTTCTGCAGACGATGGAAATCAATGCACTATTAGTACACGGTAGTTTTCCCTGGTACTAGACCTACTAGTT
The DNA here is from genome assembly GCA_903819595.1 of uncultured Methanomicrobiales archaeon. Lineage (GTDB taxonomy): Archaea > Halobacteriota > Methanomicrobia > Methanomicrobiales > Methanospirillaceae > CAIKOD01. The sequence goes on from CAIJED010000267.1 coordinate 29,509, forward strand.
ACCAGACTCTTAATTCTTTCCCTTCCGAGAAGTCTGGGATAGGGGTGACCTATATATTACTTGTTGTTGAAACTCCATTCTGATTAAAAAGATTCTGATTTGATTTTAATTCCAGTGCAGTGGCATTTTACAAAATTTCCACCTGATCTAACGAACCGGGAGCCGATATCATTCTAATGTTACTTTTCATTCCGCCCATGACGAAAGAGCATTGAAATGCGGTCTATATTGTTGGAGGTATACGATGTTATGAACCTTGATCCCCAATATGAAACAGTCTACGATGTGTTGAGCCTTTCCAATTATCCGTATACACAGACCTGTTGGGGACTCATACGACAGCCGGGCGACCACCTTACCTTGCCTACTCACACAGACAGAAATACCCAAACCCTGGGACAATTGCTGTTCTGCACCCCTGAATATATGATATACTTACCACAATGGTGACTATTACGGGAGTCAGGTACCGTTATGTTATATAAAATGTGAGGGATGGATAAAATAGTATGAACGTGATACAAACCACAGGATAATCGCGGAGGAGTGAAAGTGGCAGAAAGCCCAAATAGTCAGTTCTCGCATGTGCCCCAACGGATTTCAGGCCTCATTGATCTTGCATATAACCTCTGGTGGAGTTGGAACCCTGCAGTAAAACTTGTTTTTAAACAGTTAAACCACCAGGCATGGATTGACAGCATCCATAACCCGGTTAGAATGTTATCAGAACTGCCAGAAGAGACGCTTGTTGCGGCTTCAAAAAACCCCCAGTACCTCCGTCATTATGATATTGTCATGTCCCGGTTCAGGCACGAATTACAGCAGAAAGAAAACTGGTTTTCTGAAAATTTCCCGTTTGAAAGGCATATTTCCATTGCCTACCTCTCTGCCGAATACGGGCTGCAGCACTCTCTCCCGATTTATGCAGGAGGCCTCGGGTTCTTATCTGGGGATCATTTAAAAGAGTGTAGTGATCTCGGTCTGCCGCTGGTGGCCATCGGATTCATGTATTCCGAAGGGTACCTGCATCAGGACATTGACTCGGACGGGTGGCAGGAAAATAAAACTGAAGTGCTGAACCGTGAAGCGGCCCCGGTAACGAGGGTCATGTACGACCAGGATACCCCACTGGTCGCAAAAGTACCTTTTATCGATCCGCCAATTTTTATCGGGGTCTGGAAAGTAGAAGTCGGCAATATACCCCTTTTTCTTCTTGATACAGATATTAAGGAGAATGATCCGAATAATAGAGAGATCTCCAATCGTCTCTACACCGGGGATTTGGAACAACGGCTCAAACAGGAGATTGTGCTTGGTATCGGTGGGAGTTATGTCCTTGACATCCTTGGGATTCGTCCGACGATCATGCATCTCAACGAGGGACACCCTGCATTTGCCCTGTTCGAGAGAATACGGGAAAATGTTGCAGATGGAATGAATTTCGAGGAGGCATCACGGAGGGTGAAGGAGACCACCGTCTTTACTACACACACACCGGTACCGGCAGGTCATGACATGTTCCCCTATTCCCTGATGGATAAGTATTTCAGCAATTATTATTCACTGCTGGGAATCGACAGAAATGCGTTCTTACAACTTGGATTCGCCCCGCATGACGTGGGCGGATTGTTTAACATGACCGCATTTGCCCTCAGGATGAGTTCATTCAGGAACGGGGTCAGTAAAAAACACGGGGAAGTTGCATGCGGGATGTGGCATGATCTATGGCCGGAAATTCCCGCCGATGCAATCCCGATCAGCCACATCACCAATGGCATCCATGTGCCGACATGGCTCGACCCCAAGATGGAACTCATGTTTAACACCCATTTTTCTCCTTTGTGCCCTTCCTGGATTGAGAACCATGATAACCCCCTCATCTGGGAAATGATCGATGAAATTCCTGATGCTGAATTGTGGACTGCACATATGCAATTGAAAAGAAAACTGGTCAACAGGATACGGGAGCAAAAGCGCCGGAAATGGGGTAGCGAGGGAACAGACCCCATTAATGTCATATCCGGCGGTGCTCTCCTTGATCCCTATACACTCACGTTAGGGTTTGCCCGGAGGTTTTCCACCTATAAACGATCTGATCTGATATTTTGGGATATTGAGAGATTAAAGAGGATCGTAAATAACTCATGGAGGCCAGTCCAGATTATTTTTGCCGGCAAAGCCCATCCTGCCGATGACGATGGGAAACGGATTATTCAGAAAATATACCGGTACGCACACCAACAGGACTTTCAAGGCAGGATCGCTTTTGTCGAGGATTATGGTGAACAGATGGCCCAATACCTGGTCCATGGGGTTGATGTCTGGCTCAATAATCCCATTCCACCCATGGAAGCATGCGGTACCAGTGGGATGAAAGCATCACTCAACGGAGTCCTCCACCTGAGTATCCTCGATGGCTGGTGGCCCGAGGGGTATAATGGAAAGAACGGGTGGGCATTCAGTGGATCGACAACGGACAGCTACCGTGACCAGGCTGACGCTGAAGCGATATATGATCTCCTCGAACACGAGGTAGTACCACTCTATTATACACAGTCTGATGACTCCGTACCGTCACAATGGGTGAAGATGATGAAAGAAGCGATTAAAAGTAACGGCCCACGTTTCTCAGCCCGTAGAATGGTTAAAGAATATGTCAGACGTGGATATGTGCCGGCATTGAAAAACGCCACCGAAAAAAAACGGGTGATCGTGTGACATCCGGTATCTATAAACACCGTATACCCAGAGAAACGATGTATTATAGTCACATGAAAATCCTTGTGCGATGCTTACCACCCCTTGTACATTGGGAGGTTATATGATCTCTGTACTCTTTGTCGATGATGATCCCGCATTACTTGAAATAAGCCGGCTATTTCTGGAGCGTTACGGACAGATGACCGTTACCCCCGCAAGGTCAGTTTCCGAGGCATTTAAACTAATTAAAAATAATTCATTCGATGTAATTATCACAGATTTTGAAATGCCGGATATAGATGGCCTTGTATTCCTCAAGACCCTGCGGGCGCAGGGCAACCGGGTGCCGCTCATCCTGTTTACCGGTAAAGGGCGGGAACGGATCGCCATGGAGGCGCTCAACAGTGGTGCAGATTTCTACCTGATCAAAGGTGAACACCCAAAATTTCAGTTTGCCGAGCTCATGGAAATGATTCACCAGGCAGTAAAGCGGAGCCAGGTGGAAGAGGCACTGCCGGTACACCCCCATCGTCTCGCGGAGGTGATCCATCATATCCCGGAGGCAACCTTTGCCATCGATACCAGGGGAACGGTGATATCCTGGAATGAAGCCATGGAAACACTGACTGGCGTGAAAGCCGCAGATATTCTGAATAAAGGACAATATGAATATGCCCTTCCTTTTTATGGCGAGCGGAGGCCGGTCCTGATTAATTTGGCGTTGCAGAACGACGATGCGTTTCTCAGCAGCCACTACAAGAACATCAGGAAAGATGGGGATTCCTATATCGCAGAGGCGAAGCAGGTCTTTATGAACGGGAGGGAGGTCTTTCTCTGGGCAAAAGCTTCCAGGATAACTGATCCAGACGGAAACCTCCTGGGCGCAATCGAATCGATCCGGGATGTCACGGAGATCAAGAAATCTGCCAGCCAGCAGGAGGAAATAACAAAGAAAGACCAGTCTTCCGGATTAGTCAGCCGTTTCCTTGGGACTGTCCAGGGTGCATGGTATACCAAGGGAGTCGACCTTTATGCCCGGCAGGGCCGGTACGAGGAAGCGCTGGAGTACTTTGACCGGACCATTGAGATGAAAAATGACCATGCCGGGGCATGGAAAGGAAAAGGTATTTGCTTAAAAGAACTCGGGCGTTTTGAAGAAGCACTCCCGTGTTTTGCCCGGGCGATCGAACTCGCACCAAATGATGCAGAATGCCACTATTTCCGGGGAGAAACGATGGAAAAAATCGGGAAAATCCGTGGGGATACCAGGTGTTTTGAAGGTGCGATACGATCTTTTGAACGGGTGATCCAGATGGACCCGGATAACCTGAAAGCCTGGAACTACTGCGGACTCTGTTACAAGGCGCTTGGAAAAACTGATGAGGCCAGGCGGTGCTTTGATCACGCCGGGAAACTGGTAAACGAGAATAATGACATCTGATGTGACAGTCTTTCCTGGCCTTTTTTCCTCGCCTTTGCCTTTTTTTTGCTGTGGAAGACACCAATCAAAAACATATCTTTTAAGGCCGTATTCGTACTATTTCTAGTTACAAGTATGCCTCGTGAAGAGAGATCAATCAAGAGGGAGCTCAGGGATCGGTCACGGGCGGTACGGTCAGGGCTAACTGCAGGCGAAGTCAGGTCATTTAGTAATCTAATCTGTGACGCCGTTCAACAGGAACTTAACGGTGCGAGGACGGTGATGGTCTATGTATCAAAGTCACCAGAAGTGGACACAATGCCCCTGATCCGGTACCTCTTACGGCATCATGTCCGCGTGGTCGTACCTATCATCGAACGTGAGACCCGGACACTCCGTCTTTCCACATTAAAAGACCCGGAAGACCTGGTGATCAGTACCTTTTCGGTCCCTGAACCAATCGGGAACGAAATTCCTGCCAGGGGAGAAGACATGGAGGTCGTTATTGTCCCACTGCTTGCCTTCGACCGGACCGGGCACCGGCTTGGTTATGGTGCTGGATATTATGACCGGTATCTTTCGTCGTATCCTCAGGCAAAAAAGATCGGTATGGCCTTTTCCTGCCAGGAGATCGAATCTGTCCCTGCGGACGATAATGATGTCGCCATGGATATGATCATCACAGAACAAGAAATTATTTCCTGCCATTGAATTATCCTGTTATCTTCCCTGTAAAACGTTATGCCATCCGAAATGAACCTGATTCCTTCTATATGGATGGACCTGACAAGGGTGGTACCACCTAAATATTTATAATAAAATGAGACTTACTTTTAGTTATCATTTACCGGGAGTTAGTTCTTATGACAAATAAAGATTACGCAGAAGTGGGGGTTAGGGAAGCCGCCCGTGACGACGCTGGACGTGGAATAGCGCGAGTAAGTATTGATATTATGAGGGCACTCGGGCTGGTCAGTGGCGATGTCATTGAGATACAGGGGAAGAAAAAAGCCATTGCGATCGTATGGCCCGGTTTCCAGCAGGACACTGGTAACAGGGTAATCCGGATAGACGGAACTGTCAGGAGCAATGCCGGGGCTGGTGTCGATGATACAGTGACAATAAGGAAAATAGAGCTCGGTTACGCAAAAAAGATCGTTATTGCACCAACCCAGCCAATCCGCCTGATCGGTGGAGAACAATATCTCCACCGGGTCCTATCCGGACGATCGGTAATGGAGGGGCAGAACGTCCGGGTAGACGTCATCGGAAACCCGATCACGTTTGTCATCTCAAAAGTCATCCCGAAAGGGATTGGTATTGTAACCGATGATACCGAGATCGAACTAAAAGAGACGGCCTATAAACCTGAAGAAGGGACGCATGAGGTTTCCGACGTGCACTACGAGGATATCGGGGGACTCGGTCGCGAGCTCCAGCTCGTTCGTGAAATGATCGAACTGCCACTCCGGCACCCTGAGATCTTCGAACGGCTTGGAATAGAGCCCCCAAAAGGAGTTCTCCTCTATGGACCGCCGGGAACGGGAAAAACGCTGATCGCAAAAGCAGTGGCAAATGAAGTGGAGGCACATTTCATCACCCTTTCAGGCCCGGAGATCATGAGTAAGTATTACGGTGAGAGCGAGGGGAAACTTCGTGAAGTCTTCGAAGAGGCACAGGAGAATGCCCCGACGATCATATTCATTGACGAGATCGACTCTATCGCACCCAAGCGGGAAGAGACAAAGGGGGAGGTGGAACGTCGGGTCGTGGCGCAACTGCTATCCCTGATGGACGGCCTGAAGGGCAGGGGTCAGGTGATTGTCATCGCAGCCACCAACCTTCCGGACTCGATTGATCCGGCACTCCGTCGGGGGGGCAGGTTTGACCGCGAGATCGAGATCGGCATTCCCGATAAGAAAGGGAGGTTTGAAATATTCCAGGTCCACAGCAGGGGTGTCCCACTGGCTGAGGATGTTGACCTGCAGGTATATGCGGATACCACACACGGGTTTGTGGGCGCGGACATTGCACTCCTTGTGAAGGAGGCGGCAATGAGGGCGCTCAGGAGAATAATCCCCCTGATCAAACCAGATGAGGAGATCCCCGCAGAGATCCTCGATGATATCAGAGTCACCGTCGCTGACTTTGACGAGGCCAGGAAACAAGTCGAACCAAGTGCAATGCGCGAGGTGCTGGTAGAGATTCCTGATGTTACCTGGGATGCAGTTGGCGGGCTTGACGATGTAAAAAGAGAACTGCAAGAGGCAGTTGAATGGCCACTTAAGTATCCATTTGTATTCGAACACCTAAAAACAAAGCCGCCGAAAGGAATACTCCTGTTTGGGCCACCAGGGACCGGGAAGACCCTGCTCGCAAAGGCGGTGGCAAACGAGTCAGAATGCAATTTCATCTCAGTAAAAGGACCAGAGCTCCTCTCCAAATGGGTAGGGGAATCCGAAAAGGGAGTCAGGGAGATATTTCGGAAGGCCAGGCAGGCATCACCGTCTATCATCTTCTTCGATGAAGTTGATGCACTCGTACCAAAACGGGGTTCTTTTATGGGTTCGTCCCACGTGACTGAGAGCGTCGTCTCGCAGATCCTTACCGAACTCGATGGTCTTGAGGAACTGAAAAACGTTACCGTGGTTGCAGCAACAAACCGACCTGATATGATCGACCCGGCACTCCTGCGCCCGGGGAGGCTGGAGCGCCATATCTATGTTCCACCACCAGATGAAGAGGGGCGAAAGAAAATCTTTGATGTGTACCTTCGGGATGCCTGTGCGCTTCTTACCGATGACATCAGCATAGATCACCTTGTTCAGCAGACAAACGGCTATGTAGGCGCAGATGTCGAGGCACTTGTCCGCCAGGCAAAGCTTGGTGCAATGCGTGACTTTATCACGGTAATGGCAGATACGAGTGAGAAGGAACGGCAGGACGCTGTGGTGAATATCCGTATCACCCGGAAGCACTTTGAAGATGCAGCAAAAATAGTCAAAGGGTCTCTTGACCAGGATGCCATCGAAGCAGCTGAACGTCAGGCCTGGGAGATGCTCTACAACCAGGATCAACGTGAAATCCTTGAAAATGCCCTTGCAACACTTACACGGGCAGGACTCAGGAAGGTTATGGACAACAGCGTATTAACCCTCCGGGAAGAGACCTTCAGGACAAAAAAGGATTTCACCGAGATTATACGGCTCACCAGCCAGCTGGATGAGCAACTTACACAAACGACATAAGGATTGGGACACGATGACCAGCGCACCAGATGAAAATTTTAGAAATATCGGAGAGATCATCCGGAAAATGCTAGAACAGGCGGGGATGAGCGAGCACCCGGCCCCCGTCATTTTCAACTTCCGAATCTACGTCAACATGCCGGGATGCCAGACTACTCAGCAAAACCCAATTTCCGCCATGAATGGAACGATTAAGACGGAAGTGGAGGTCCAACGGGTGGGAAATGAGGTGGTCCTGGTAACCGAACTGCCAGGAGTCACCCCCGAGGACGTTAAGGTAATGTTTTCCGGATCCACCGTTCATATCAAGGCCGGGGACGGGAACCTCAAGTACCATACGACTGCCGACGTGCCCCCCGCAGAAAAGGATTCTGTATCGGTATCTTTCAGACACGGAGTACTGGAGGTCACCTACCGGGAGCAGTCCCGGGATCCCAAACCTTCAGATCAACAGGAATAACATCCCGGTTATGTCACCTGGTATTTCATACGCCAGATTTATTACAGCGTATAATTGACTTGGGCATCCTCCTGGTTTTCGAATGGGCAATTGCAAGCATTTTAAAAATACCTTTTTCTCCCTGACATCGGATGCGTTTGTCTGGAAAAGAGATAGCCACGCTTATTACCTCGATACCTGAATCACGGATGGATATCACCGATGACATTCAGGATTGGGGCCTAAAAACCAGAGAGGATAATAATCCTGATAAACCCCGGAATCAAAGACTACATGTGATCATGGAGTCAACTCGGATAATCCGTAGTTTACTGATCTCTATGGCAGAGGATGGCAGTAAAATATGATACTCAAAGAATTCCTTGACGGTGCAGGAACCGAAAAAAACCTGGCTGAATTAATGCTGTTTTTAAGCAGGGAAGCCCAGCAGGTGAAGAAGGGATTTTTCTACACGGCCAGATGCGCACCGTCAGATGAAAAGACCCATAATGTATACGGCGAAGAGCAGATGGCACTTGATAAATACGCCGATGAGATCTTTATTTCGGGGTTAAGAAAGACACGCCTTGCCCATTATATCGCCACGGAA
>CAIJED010000268.1 GCA_903819595.1 uncultured Methanomicrobiales archaeon
AACTGCAGTTGGTGGCAAAACGCCTACCGGGGGTGGGAACAATCCCCCCTTTAGGACACCTCATGTCCCGGAATCTCGATCTGATCTTACACTCAATACACAGGATTCTTTACAAAATTTTTGTAAGCCGCACAACGTCCGGACACTCGTCGCCATGCCCGCATATAACGAAGAGAACCAGATCGCAAAGACCATCATTGGATCCAGGAAATATGCGGATGCCGTCCTGGTTGTGGATGATGGTTCCTCCGATGTCACCGTGGAGATAGCAGAGGCATTGGGGGCCAGGGTCATTTCCCACGAGACCAATTTGGGTTATGGGTGTGCCCTCCAGACTATCTTCCGGACTGCACGGGACCTTGGTGTTCAAGAGCTGGTCATTATCGATTCCGACGGCCAGCATAACCCCCATGAAATACCCCTGCTACTGGACAAGCTCAGGGAAGGTTACGACATTGTAATTGGATCACGGTTCATTGAAGGAATGGAAAGCTCCATTCCCACCTACCGAAAATTTGGTATGAAAGTTTTGGATCAGGCCACAATGATAGCTGTGGGTGATCTCAATGTTTCCGATACCCAGAGTGGCTTTCGGGCATATAGCATGCGGGCAGTTGAAAAAATAAAGATCAATGGAACGGGTATGTGTGCGGGGTCTGAGATCCTGATCAGTGTCGATGAGCATGGCCTAAAGGTCGGTGAAATTCCCATCAAGGTACGGTATGATATTCCGAATACCTCCACTCATCACCCGGTTAAACACGGAATTCGTATTCTTGGGAAACTGATCGGGATTATCGGGTACAAACGGCCATTGCTTACCTTTGGCTTCCCAGGCACGGTTTTGATACTACTGGGTCTGGTCACTGGGTCTTGGGCGTTTGCCGAGTATTATTTGACGAGCCGGTTTCCATTCTCCGTGTCGATGATCAGCATATTGTTTCTGATTATGGGGATGCTTCTCGTGACGACGGCGTTTATTTTAAATTCGCTGATTCAGATTGTGAAAATGGATCGAGAATGAAACCCGGTAACATCCAAGGATGAAACAAGGGAGCTGATTGGTGCATTGATCGCAATCGTCCTCGGGACACGACCAGAGATCATTAAGATGTCTCCCATCATCCGGGAGTGTGAGAAACAGGATATCCCCTATTATCTCGTTCATACCGGTCAGCACTATTCATACGAGATGGACAGGGTATTCTTTAAGGAACTGGAACTGCCGGGGGCTCACTACAACCTCGATGTCGGATCGGGGTCGCAGGCAGAACAGACAGGAAAGATCCTGCTTGGAGTCGAAAGGGTCCTGGAAAAGGAACCCACGGATATAGTACTCGTCCAGGGGGATACCAACACCGTAATGGCCAGTGCCCTTGCCGCAGTAAAACTTCACATCCCTGTGGGCCATGTCGAGGCAGGGCTTAGGTCTTTTGACCGGGCCATGCCGGAAGAGATTAACCGGATCGTTACCGACCACATCTCGGATTACCTTTTTGCACCGACTAAGGCAGCCCGGGAGTATCTTCTCGACGAGGGGATCCCTGACAAAACTATTCACGTAACCGGCAACACCATTGTCGACGCTGTCTTCCAGAACCTCGAGATCGCACAACGTAAAGCGGATGCCCTCTCCAGGTTTGGGCTTAATAAAGGGAGTTATTTTCTCGTCACCGCACACCGGGCAGAGAATGTGGATGATAAGTACCGCCTCATTGGAATATTCCAGGCCCTTCTGGCAGTCCGGAAGGAATATGATCTTCCGGTTATTTTTCCGATCCATCCGAGGACCCAGAAGATGCTCTTATCCTTCGGGATTTCGCCTGAGGGTATTCAGACAGTCCCTCCTGTGGGATTCTTTGAATTTCTCCAGCTTGAGGCAAATGCCAGGCTTGTCCTGACCGATTCCGGTGGTATCCAGGAAGAGACCTGCATCCTTGGTGTCCCGTGTGTCACCCTCAGGGAAAACACTGAGCGTCCTGAGACCCTGGAAGTGGGCTCGAATATCCTGGCAGGGACTGATGCAGACTGCATCATAAAGGCTGTACAGGCAATGTTACAACCACATGCCACGTGGTCCAATCCATTCGGTGATGGGAAGGCAGGGGAAAAAATTATCGAGATTTGTACGTAAGGAAGATAGGAGCTTAATATGAAGGCGAATAAAATACTGGTAACAGGGGGTGCAGGTTTTATCGGCACAAACCTGGTCAATGAATTACAGTCTCGCGGACATGAGGTCGTTGCTGCGGACCTTTACAATACCGAACGGGACAACTATATCCGTGTTGATGTGAAAAATTACCGGCAGATTGAAAGGGTTTTTGAGAAGAACAGGTTTGATTATGTCTATCACCTTGCTGCAGAATATGGCCGCTGGAACGGGGAGGACTATTACGAGAACCTCTGGCAGACCAACTGTATCGGTAC
>CAIJED010000269.1 GCA_903819595.1 uncultured Methanomicrobiales archaeon
AGCACCGGGCATGCATATCGCGACCACCGGGGTCTCTGGTGATAACAACGCAAACGGCCCATGTTTGATCTCGCCGGCTGCATACCCTTCGGCATGGATATAGGAGATCTCCTTCATCTTGAGCGCGCCTTCAAGCGCCACCGCATAGAACGGGCCCCTGCCAACGAAAAATATGTGCTCTGCACCATTGCAGACCTGGACCGCCGCATCCAAATCGAGGAGGAGTACCTCCTCAACCAACCGGTTTGCACGGAAGATCTCTTCCGAAAATGTTCCGCCGGAAAGGTGGTTCACACACTGCATCAGGATCGCAAGTTCTGCAATAAAAGACTTGGTCGCAGCGACGCTGATCTCCGGGCCTGCGCGCATGTACAATGTTTCATCGGCAACTCTGGTGACGGTACTCCCGAGTACATTGGTAATAGCGAGGGTTGGACAGTTATGCGCTTTGGCCTTTTTCAGGGCAGCAAGCGTATCGGCAGTCTCCCCTGACTGGGTGATCCCGATCACCAGTTCTGTTATCGGCGGAGTGAAATATTTGAACTCAGATCCCAGCTCCAGCCGGACCGGGATGTGGCAGGCATCTTCGAGCAGGTACTTGAATACCATCCCGGCATGAAAGGAAGTTCCGCAGGCAACCACCATCGCACCATGACACCGGGCAAGACCCTCGGGTGCTACTTCAACAGAACGGATGGTGTCCGAAAAAACCCGGGGCTGCTCGTAGATCTCTTTCAGCATGAAATGTTTGAAACCGCCTTTTTTGGCGTCCCCGACGGTCCAGTCAATCAACCTGACCGCCCTGTTCACTTCAACCCCGCCTGAAAAAATACGCGCCTGGTCCCCTGTGATTACCGCAACATCCCCTTCTTCGAGGAACATGACCCGTTCAGTATGATCAAGGAGCGGAGTGAGGTCTGATGCGGCAAACATCTCACCGTCGCCGACTCCGATAACCAGTGGACTGCTCTCCCGGGCAGCGATGATCCGGTCATCCCCTTCTGCCATCACAAGGAGGGCATAGGAGCCGGTCAGTTTAGGGATGACCGCCTGCACTGCCTTCGCCAGGTCACCGTTGTACTCTTCTTCAAGGAGGTGGGCGATTACCTCGGTATCGGTGTCAGAGGAAAAAAGATGCCCACGTGAAACAAGCGCTCGTTTCAATTCAGAAAAGTTCTCAATAATCCCGTTATGGACCACCGAGATCCGGTTCATGCAGTCAGAATGGGGGTGTGCATTGAGATCATTCGGGATACCATGGGTAGCCCAGCGTGTATGACCGATCCCCATGGTACCCTTCAGCATTGATGCCGAATTTTCAGCCTCTGATATCCTGCCCTGCCGCTTGTAGCAGTCAATGGGTGTTCCCCTACTTTTTGTGGCGACACCGAATGAGTCATAACCCCGGTACTCAAGTTTTTTTAACCCTTCCACCACAACAGGGGCCGCAGACCTGTAACCGATGTACCCGACAATACCGCACACGTCATATCACCAGGGTGTTGTCAGGAATCGTAACTCCCACAATGTCGCGCTGCTCATGTCCAATTGTAACCCCGTTGCCGATGATACTTCCCCGCATCGTACAAAAAGCTGCGGTCTTGACCTGGTGACCGATAATTGCTCCGAAAGCGGCTTTTACCAGGCACCCTTCGATCTCGATGATATGGTCATGGGATCCGATCCCGGTATGGTCGGCCAGCCTTGTCCCCTCACCGATCACGCTGTCGGTCAGCCTGGAATGGGAACCGATGGATACATCCTCCATCACCAGGGAATTTCCGATATAGCAGAAGGGCTCGATGGTTCCCCTCGCACCGATACTGGTGTTGGGCATAATGCAGCAGTGGGCTCCAATATCAGAATCCTTCCCAATCACGACTGGGCCTGTGATCACCGTGTAGGGACCGATGGTCGCCCCCTTCCCGATACTCACCGTTCCTTTGATAAGTGCCGATTTGCTGATGGTCCCGTTTTTCTCAGAGGTTAGCCCGTAAAGGAGCCGTTCATTCATGGGGATTAAGTCCCATGGGTACAGGGCATTCTGCCAGTCTTTTGCGTTAACTGCCTGTATCGGTACCCCGTCAGCAATCATGCAACTGAGGGTATCGGTCAAATCATTGCTTTTAATGTAGTGGAATACATCAGGGGTGAGTGAAAAAATCCCGGTACTAACGGTGAAGGAGGGCGAATGTTCCGGCTTTTCAATAATTTTTGTCACATATCCTTTACTGATCAGGACTACTCCGAAATTTGAGGGGCGGGGATGGTCTTTGACGAGCATCGCATGTTCAGTTTTTGCAATTTTTGCCACAGAGACCGGGTCAATATAATTATCCCCGGGGAGGAGGAGAAAATTACCTGTAATCAGGGGTTCGGCACATTTCAATGCATGGGCAGTCCCAAGTTGTTTTTCCTGGACAACGACCTTAATTCCGGGGTCAAGTTCGTTCAGAAACCGGGTCACCTGTTCTCTCCGGTACCCGGCAACGACGATGATATCTCTGATCCCGGCCTCGTGCAATGCCCGGATTGTATATTCAATAATCGGGCGGTTCGCAACGGGTATCAATCCTTTCGGCCTGCTTTTTGTGAGGGGCCGGACCCGTGTTCCCTCCCCTGCTGCAAGAATAACTGCCTGCATGTAACTACTCCTAGTTGACCTGCGAGTTTTCCCCGATATACCCTTCGAGGAAAGAATGGGGGGCGATTTTGGTATTTGCCCCGACAATCGTCCCGACATTCAGGGAACAGTTGATCCCGAACTGTACCCCGTCGCCGACCACGACTCCAAATTTTTTCTGTCCTGTGTCCTTTCCACGCACTTTGACGGTGGCACGGTCATGACGAAGGTTTGCCACCTTGGTCCCGGCCCCGAAGTTGCACCCGCTTCCGATAATACTATCCCCGATGTAATTAAAGTGAGGAATTTTCGTATCTGACATGACAATCGTATTTTTTATCTCGGTGGAATGCCCGATATGGCAGCCATCACCGATCGAGGTCGATCCCCGGATATACGCATGGGGACCAATACTGCAGTTCTTTCCAATTGAACAACAACCTTCGATGTAGGTCCCGGACTTGATCACACTTCCTTCCCCAAGCGAAATTTTTCCATGAATGGTGACCCCTTCTTCAATTTCGCCTTGACAGGCTGGATCCATCTCACCAAGCATCGATGCATTTGCAATAAGAAGGTCCCATGGATACCCCACATCCATCCAGCAGTGTAACGGGTAGGCATAGAGTTGTCTTCTCTCGATCAATACGGCCAGTGCATCGGTAAGTTCAAGTTCGCCCCTTGATGAAACCTGCACATCATCAACGAGTTCGAATATATCAGGATCGAACAGGTACACGCCGGCATTGATCAAATCACTTTTTGGATGCTCAGTTTTCTCTTCAAGGCCGTGGATCATCCCGTCCTCAACAATGACCGCACCATAATCCCGGGGGTGATCTGAATGGAAGGTCCCGACGCATGGAGCCGATCCATTCACCATCCTGCGGATGTCGTCTGTCTTTAGGATCATGTCCCCGTTCAGTAGTAAAAATCTCCCCGAAATAAGTCCCCTGGCGGCATTCAGTGCATCAGCTGTCCCCATCTGTGACCGCTGTGTCACATACCTGATGGCTACCCCGAGGGGGGAACCGTCCGAAAAATGTTGCCTGATCTGCCGTTCCCCGTATCCGACGACAAAAATAAACTCGTTGATCCCGGCGTCCCTTGCGGCAATAACAAGGTGCTCAACCATTGGACGGTTGCCGATGGGTAGCATCACCTTTGGTCTTGATGCCGTAAGTGGCCTCATCCTCTTTCCTTCTCCGGCGGCAAGGACGACGCATTGCATAGTTATACCGTTATCCTTGAAGGTTAAGCAGTTTTCTCTCTCCTGACAAGTTCCTGGCCACAGTCCAGCATCTCTTTCGCTTTTTGAAGGGTCTTACCTTCTGCGGTGAACCTGATTTTCGGTTCAGTGCCGCTGGCACGGATCAGGCACCATCCGTCTTCGGAGGACAACCGGACACCGTTCGTCGGGTTATCGGCACCGATTGCACGTAGGACCTCACGTGAATCAAGACGGTGCATAGATTCCCGGAGAACCGGGTAATGAGGCATCGCATCCAGGACATCAGCAATGTTCCATTCACCGGCAATTTCACAGAAAAGTGCCGCTGCATATGGTCCGTCAGGGCAATAAGACTGTTTTGGGAAGATCCATGCCCCTGATGGCTCTCCACCGAATTCTCCCCAGGACCTTAGCTCTTCTGATACAAAACTATCCCCGACCGGCGTTCGTCGTACCTCGGCTATCTCTTCAATGGCCATTGAAGCGTCCACCGTCGTGACGACGTTCCTGGCTCCGAGATAGGAAGTAAAAAGCATGAGAAGGTGGTCCCCATCGATAAAACGACGCTGTTCATCGAAGGCCATCATCCGGTCGGCGTCACCATCATGGACGACTGCAACCCGCGCACCGGTGGTCTTCATCATTTCGGGGATGAACAAAAGATTAGATTCAACAGGTTCGGACGGTCTTGCAAAATGACCTGACGGATGGCAATTGATACAGACAGGTGTCGCTCCAAGATGTGAAAGCAAGCCTGGTGAAACAGTGCTACCCGCCCCGCAGCCGCAGTCAAGAAGGACCTTTAGTTCGTGATTTACATGCACCTTATCCAGTATTGAATCTGTATATGGAGTAATTGCATCAATAGACGACAGGTTCCCCTGGTGGGTCCAGTCAGCCGGGTCAGAAGTTCCTAACTGACGACTCAGTGTTTCCTGTTGTACCTTCGTGAACGAGGAACCATCCGGGTTAAAAAGTTTAAGGCCATTGTATTCCTCGGGATTGTGGGAAGCAGTCACCATGCAGCCCGCCGAAGCAGTTCGGACCGCAAAAGCAACGACGGGGGTCGGTACTATTCCGGTAGTTTTCACATCTCCCTCCGATGAGAGGAAACCGGAAATCAGCGCACTTGCAAGTATTCCATTCGTGGTCCTTGTGTCAGTACCAAGAATGAGTGTGTTCCCCCGACTTCCAAGTTCGGACCCGGCCTGCAGGGCTATCTGGATGAGCTCCTGATCGAACACGCGTCGTATCCCTGAAGAACCAAAGAGCATAGTTATGTATCGAATCTTTATAACAATAGATGTATGCACCCGTTATTACCGTGGGATTGACAGTGCCAAAGCAGAAAGGGGCCAACCACTGTGATTTCTTCTCATACCGGATATTCCTGATCGACATAGGGATTAATCGTCTTCAGCCATGGGACCTTTTTAAAATGGATATCCTCGGAATAGATCGTGTCGATACTGTGTTCTTTCATTGTTGCCACAAGGAGTGCATCCCAGAAGTGCAGAGAGTAATCGGACTGCAAATCCAGGGCTGCCAGTATTGAATCCACCCGGTATTGAAGAATTGTCCAGCCATCAAATCTTGCAATATCTGAGATAAATTGTCGGATAAAGTCATGTGAAGTTGGCAACCCAATTTTTTCTGTCATTACCACCGAGAGCTCAGCAAGGTTTTGTACTGATACTGAATAGTGGCACTCCGATCGGAAACAACGCGCAATAAGATCTTTTGATAGTTGAGATTTTCTCATGTCACGTGCATCAAAGAGATAACAGAACACATTCGTGTCAACCAGGGGCGGAGCAGAGGCAGGGAGACTCTGATTATGGCGAACGGTCATATAACTCCTGACGGTCTTTGTAGTGCCATGCTCCGTAATCAACCGTCCTTTCAAGAAGGAGGAGGGCATCGTTTGCAATTTCTTCCTGGGTCATTTCCTGTATCCAGAGTCGCATCGCTTCGGTGGTTGCCTGTCCCAGGTATCCCTTCTTTTTTCCGAGTTTCCGTTCAGCAACTTCACGGAATGTCTTCTCGGTATCATCATCGATCGAGATAGTCATAGTCCCCATAAAGATATAATTACATTATTAATTTATTTAAATATGTTAGATATTTACGCATCAATTAGGAAAATTTATCATACTGCCCGGAATCGGAAAAAAATGATGCCGTTTGTTCGTGTAATCGGGGAAAAGACGCAAAGTCATCAGAGTATAGGATTGCATAGATCTCCAGGTCTTTATGGTTTTATTCGTGGCAGTGATGTAAACGTGATAATTTAGATAAATGTAAACAATTATAATTACAACGATGTCATCGGTAATCAGCATCCGGATACCTCCTGAAATGAAACAGGAAATGGAGAGATTAAAAGCAGAAGTAAACTGGAACGAGGAAATCAAAGCATTCCTGAAAAAGAAAATTGAAAATAGAAAAAAAAGAGAGGCCCTGGAACAAGTCATCTGTATGATTAAAACACTTCCCGAAGGTAAGGAAGGGACTGCGGCACAGATGGTCAGGGAAGATCGTGACAGTCATTGATACCTCTGCATTCTGTAAATTTCTGTTGAAGGAACCAGAGTGGGAAAAAATACTGGAATTATTTACATCTGATTCTGATCTCTATGGAGTCGGAATGCTGATTACAGAATCTGTAAATGTAATCTGGAAACATGCAATAAAACCTAACGCCAGCGAAGAGCTGGGATTGACAATGTATAGTATTATGGAAAAATTATTTTCTGCGAATGTAGTAACAATAGAACCTGATATCAAATACATCAGGGATGCCCTCCAGATCGGAGTGAAATATCGGATTCCCGTTTACGATTCACTGTTTCTTGCCCAATCACAGCATCATAAAACTACACTGGTTACTTGTGATGCAAAGCAGGCCGCGATCGCTAAAAAACTGCATATTCCTGTCGAAATGATGTAGGGATCCGACCTCCATCCTTACAAATCACGGTTAATGATCCCAATTCATATAAAATTCCTCGTCCTGTCTGATCAGGGACGGGTCACCCATGTTCCAATGAAGACAATGAAAAATAACCCGGAAACCCACATACCACACATGAGCAGGTGGCCGATCTTATCAGATATCCGGAAATTCATCATGTAGCACAGTGGATTGATTCGCCGGGGGCACCTTTAACAATAGTTTGAATACGGTTTCAGTTTCACCGGCCTCTCCCTCTCTCCCCAGGTCATGATATGCCTGGATCAGTAGTGGATATACATCCCCTGGCGAAACAGCATGCCTGATCATTTTTTCACCGAGTTCCACGACGCGTTTCGGATATCCTGTGATCAGGAGAAACCTGGCTGCAAGGAGCATGGCCATTTCTTCCGGAACGCCTGCCCCTTTTGCCCTTTCTACCAATGCCAGCCCCGCTTTCACGTCACCGTTACGCATCCGATCGAATGCATTCAGCAGATAAACCGACTCCAGTACCCTTTCAGCCTCGAAAATCGACTTGATACGAACCAGTTCATCGATCTGGGCTGGTGAGCATGCGATCCGGAATAATTCGAGACGCAGTCCCAGGTCCGGTATGTCACCGTTTTGAATGAGTCCTAAAAGATAAAAGAAGGCTTTCTCTTTACCTGCGGAAATGAGTTCAGCCAGCGTCAGATGTGTATGTGCCTGCTCCGCCCGCCTTACCTGCGGACTGACGTCAGGAAATGCCGGATGATGATCATCCGGCATACTGTACATTCCCCGTTTTCTTTTTCGTACTCCATCAGGGCCACCTTCACCCAGAGACAGGGAGGAAATCAGGCCATCCACGATCACAGGTTTCAGGTCTGCAGCGAGGAAGTCAACCATCTCTGCGATCAGCTCGTCATCTCCTCCTGACTGTTCCCGAAGAATTCGAAGGAGTTCTGGTAACGGTTGCCTGCGTGTAAAACACCACCTTGTCAGAGTGTCCAGCACACGTGTCTCAATCCCAAACTTCCTGATTTCGCCCAGATACTGGTCAATGGCATCCCTGACCGGTCTCGTGGTAACTGCCCCCTCTTTTCCGAGGATCTCTTCCGCAACCGTTATACATCCCGATGAAATCGCTGGTATCACGGACAAAGGATAAAGACATTCATGAACCCATCCGCAACACCGATGTCAAGGGTTATTTCCATCAGATATTCCAGATAATTCTGAAAACTACAGAACAGGGCAAATATTTCTGTTTCTCTCCCGGTTGTGATATTATACTGGAACAGGTACCTGATTCCTTCAATATGTTCACGATAAGGGAGGTTTTCAAGAATTGTATAATGTCCTGGATTTTCGATTAACCTGGCGGCAGGGACTCTCCCCCTGAGTGGAGACTGTTTGATCAACATGTCCCACTGGGAATTGAATGAATCCTCCTCATCCAGACGGCCATAGGCGATACAGGCACAGATCTGTTTTATCAGCTGGCCCCCTGGCGGTCCATTCAGGATTACGTTTCGGAGGGCCGTTTCAGCTTTCTCATTCTCACCGCTTAATCGTAACTGCCATGCCTTGCGAAGCAGGTACACGGAATGTTCTGTCAGTTCCGTGTACAGGAAAAGGGCATCCAATGCATCATATGGTTCATCGATTGCATCATTCAGGGCCTCGATTGCGAGTATTACATCGCGATCATCGGGTTCGTCTTCCCATACTTCTACAATCTCCTCAAGGATTTCGACGATTACTGAGTCGGATAATTGTCCCTTGACCAGATCAAATCCGGTTGAGAAGGCCCTGACATGTTCCGGATAAGAAAAAAATGAACTCATCGAACATATTCTTACTTTTCCCGGGTCAAAAACGTAACGAAAGAGTCCACTGTTCATCGGATTCGTGGACCGGTCATCCTTGAACATATCTGAGTTCTGTTCCAGGTGAGTCAATGATGAATGAGATGAAAAGCCTAAAAAAATTGTACCTAATGGCTCACACTATAGGATCTTCCCGGATGATGCAGGCATTTTATCACGAGGATCTCCTCATTATACACCGTTCTTCTTCCAACGATCTCCACCTGGTAACCTGCATGTTCAAAAATCTGAATAACTGCCTCTGTACCGGTGAGCGATGAAAGAAGCAGGAGTACCCTTCCTCCCGGAGCAAGTACTGTTTCAACATCGCTTGCGAATCTGGCGATCACCGTTCTTCCATCCGGGCCGCCATCAAGGGCATATTCCAGCCAGTCATCGATTTTTTCCTCATCGCGGGTCGGCAGGTAAGGGGGATTAAAGATGACGAGGTCACAGGACCTGCGAAGCCCACGTGCAAGGTCGGTCCTTATGACTTCCAGGCCCAGTTTCCTTGCTGCAAAGACCGCATGGGGATTGATATCCGTGACGATGACATCTGCAACCTCTTTAAGCACTGCTGCAATGTACCCGCTCCCGGTTCCGATTTCCAGTACCCTGTCACCAGAACGAAAATCTTTGAGAGCAGCTTCCAGCAGAAGGTACGTGTCCGCGTCAGGACAATAGACCTGTTTAGGATCATAGATACCTTTCCAATCCGTTTTCATCGTGGTTTACCTGAAATTCGCAAAAATCCTATCAAGTTTCGTTCAATTACAGGTTGTTCAGCAATTGAAAACCAGGGTCTATTGAACAACTCTTGTTGTATGATACTCTGCACCCATATTCGTCATCGTCGCAAAATCCTCAAGATACAGCTCTTCAGGACGTGATGACAGGATTTCTCCAGGTATAACAGATAACAGGTACCCTGCCATATCCGAATCAAGCATCCCGGATGACCCCCTCAGGCAATTCCTGACGGTTTTTCTCCGGTGTGAAAATAATGCGCGTACCATATCCGCATACAACTGCCGGTCATGGATTGGAAAAATCGGCTCCCGCGGATGAACCTTCACGACCATCGACCTGACCTGAGGCGGTGGGGTGAAACTCTTTGGTGATAACTCAAAACAGCGCTCGACACAGGCAAATGTCTGGACCATGACGGACAACCTCCCACATTCCGGAGTCCCCACCGGGGCGAGCATCCGTTTTGCAAACTCACTCTGGTACATTAGTACCGCTGTTCCGAACCCTGCAGCAAGGAGACGGAAGGTAATTTTTGATGACGCTGAATAGGGGAGGTTGGATATGACAATTTCAAAGGCCGGGAATTCACATTTTGTCGCATCGCCTTGTATTAATTCAAGTTGATTTGATGCGATCTCATCGGCAAACTCATCTGTCAGGAAAGAAAAAAGTTCGTGGTCAAGTTCGATTGCCTTGACATGCGCTCCCCGGGCCAGGAGTGCCTGAGTAAGGACACCCGTACCCGGGCCAATTTCAAGGACAACCCGGCCCTCGACCTCAATGAGCCCTGCGATGCGCTCAACCGCATTCTGGTCGATCAGAAAGTGCTGGTCTTTTGGGGCCTTCATTTCGAGGTGAACACGTGGTACTTGATTTCCGGGTCCTGGAGTTCTTCCATGATCCGTGCGATAATCATCTTTTCCGGATGTGGAATTGACTTGATCCTTGCACTGATATCAGCAAAGCTGATAAACGGCTTCTTCTCACGGGCTTCCAGTATCTCCCACATCAGTTTCTTACCGATACCTGGGAGCAGGTGGAGCATGTGGAGTTTCGGGCTGATAGAAATGGACTTATTGAAAAACTGGACGTAATCGTTCTCATGCTCCTTCACCAGCTGTGCAATGACATACGGCAACTCAAGACGCGCCGTCTGGGTGAGTTCAGCATAACTGATACGGCGTTTTACCCGCTCGATCTTGGCACGCTCGCCATCACCGATGTAGACCAGGTCGTGGATCTGGATCTCGGTTTTTTTCGGGACCAGTTCAAGTAACTTGAACTGTTCAATCCCGATCGCCTGAATTACGGGCTCGCGTTTAAAAATCGGGCGGGGATCATCAGGATGGCCCTTCAGGAGCACATCGAGTACTAGTGCATTGATCTCCTTCTTGTCAGCCTTCATGATCCAACCCTCAGAAATGGGTTTTTACGAGATTGATAATCGTTTCGAGTTCTTCAGTGGATAACGAATATTTTTCCTTCGCATAGACGGCACGCAGTTCATCACGAGTCCGCGGCATGATGTTCGCGATACGAAATGCGATATCGGGTTTCATTTTGTCCATTTTCAGGAGTATCCCGACAAGTTCCCTTGATTTCTTTGCATCAGTTCTGGCAAGGGTGTTGGCATGCTCGATACTCTTCCGGAGTTCATAGGGCATCTCCTTACCAGATTCCAGACGCTGGCTTTCCATCGCCTGTAACTGTTCGCGGAGTTCCGGTAAGGTGATCCGCTCCTCACTCACGATCGCTTTAACTTTCATGCCGATTCCTGATGGGTATTTTTACCTCTGTGCTTTTAGATGTTGCGATCTCGCAATTACGACCTTATCTGCATTCCCATCGCGGATTTCGAGGATCCATGCACGGCCTCGCTTGCCGAGGACCGTTCCGGTCTTTCCATGGAACCTTCGGTGAGGCATTCCTTTCTGAATGCTCGACTCGCAGACCACATGTACCTTTTCTCCGATCTCGAACTGCTGGATGACCGAGGTTACCGGGCATATGCCGCGTTTTCTCAGGTCCTTCTTAAATTTATACCGTGTCTTTTTTCGTGGGCCATTGTGATGTGCCATCTTCTTTCACCTCATCTGTTCCTTCCACCTGCACGACATCAAGGGTATCCACCCGTGCAGGCATGCCGAGGACCTCGGTCAGGCTCGGGTGCGTCCTGCCATTATCACCGGATATGAGCTCTTTGATATAGAGGCCTGCTTCACCGGTCACCTCGATGATATACCGGTCTTCCTCTATACCGAGGTACTCAATAGCGAGGACACGACGTTCCCGCACTTTGTCAGCTCGTCGATGGGCAACCCGCTCCGGGGTGCGCTGAAATATTGTGACTCCTGAAATGGTGGAGAGCGCTAATGAGAGGCCCTCAACCGTTACAGTACCATCTACCTCGACCAGGATCCTGTATTTTTTATGCGCTTTGTTCGATTTAATGGTTTCCACGTCGTCTCTCCCGCACCAGCGTGATAACGTCACAGAAACTCTCCCCTGAGCGGAACTATTGATCAGGGATTCAAGATCCCCGATCTCCATCGAACGCTTCCCAGGCGATTCGATCTCGAGGATAAAGGGCCTCCCGGTGCCGATCATCCGTGCATCGATATCCTCCCGCCCGGATCCGTGCAGGACAGCCCCTGTACCCCCAAGTGCCTCGGCAGCCGGTCTTCCGATCAGCTCCTCCACGGAGTCCATGTATTGCTTTCCTGTAAAACCACAACGTTCACACCCTGCCCCCCGGCATTCCCGGCAGTCCCAGTGTGTCTGGGGAATTCCCCTTTCATATTTCATGTAACGCCCGGCAACAAACACCGGGTGGACCTTGAGTTCCACTACATCACCAGACAGGTCGAGGATGAAGACAATGTCGGGGTGGACCAGGTCGGCCTTTTTTCCCGTCAGTTGTCCAATCTGCTTTCCAACTTCCCGGTTCATCTCAGATTTCAGGGGTTCAGGGTCTGCGAGCGAGAGATCGCTCCAGACCATCTCCTCGCTTTCAGCGATGAGAGGGGGGACCCTTGTACCCACGAGGAAGGTCGAAAATTCGATACCTCTTACTGCGTCAACCGCCCGCGCCGCCCATTCAGCGATGCGCTGGAACTCCATATTGCAGATCCAGCAGTGGTCCCCCTGGCCGGTATAGGGGACATTCTGATAGAGGGCCATGGCAATCCGGAGTCCGCGACCACGCGCCTCATTTGTGATTCCAAATGAGCGTTTACCGAAAAAGCGACCGAGACAGTGATCACAGATCTCGCCATATGCGAGAATTTCCCCTGTTTTTTCTAATAATACGGGTCCCCCGGCTGGGTCATGGCAACATTTCTCTTCTTGTTCTTTTTCATTCATGAACTGGTATCTCCAGGTAGTACCGTTACATTCCCTGCTGGCAGGATTATCGGTCGAACTACTGTAATCGTCAGTACTGAATTGACGTCTGTTCTAATAAGAGAATGGAGGCAGGCAATTTTTGTTGCTAAACAGGATGCATGCGTTTCAACCTGTTTTCTCCATGCACTGGTATATCCGGCAGTTATCCAGGCGGAGGCTTTAAAAAAAGCGATTGTTCCGGGATGCAATTATCCAAAAAATTTCCGGACCCTTATTGTCCGCCACACCGTCGGTCAAGCACGTTCAGCAGCACCGTAATGGTATGGTCTGCGTGGAGAACCTTCGGACCAACACTATATTTCGGGTAACTGCATGTCATTTCCAGTTCTTCGGGTGTAAAATTCAGGTGGTCTGATAAGAGAAATGCTTCCGGTATTGTGGTGGCGGTTCCAATATCTTCCCCGTCTTCGTCAAGCACGGCAAATGCATGCGCCAGAAGGAGCCGGGAAAGTCCCCCGCGCCGCACATAGACCCCTCTCGTCGATTCGCGAAACTCTTCTCCCACAGGGATTTCCAGGGCCTTTTTTATCAGGGCACCGGCGCTTCGCTCGTCCGGGTTTAAGGACCTGACCTTTTCACCGGAGAACATGATGGTTTTTGGTGCGTCTGTACCGCCCAGCAGTACGAGGTAAACCGTAACCTCTCTCCTGAGGTCATGGGAGAGAAACAGCGAAGTGTTCACCGCGCGGCAGAGGATATCCATTCTGCCTGCGCCACCCGGCATATCATTTAAGTTAAAATTTCCCGTTGTTGCAGCGAGGTGGCCGATGATGGCAAAAATAGTCATCTGGTTATCCACTGAAACGCTTCATCATGCGCTGCATATCAAATTTCCCTCCGCCACTGCGGGCCCCTTTCAGTGCACGTTTCATCATTTTGTAATACTTGATCAATTCCCGGACTTCTTCAGGAGTAGCACCGGCACCAAGTGCTACACGCTGGACTCTTGAAGAACTGATCAACGAGGGGTCATCGAGTTCGGCGTCCGTCATCGAGTCCATAATGATCCGGTAACGGTTCATCTTGGTGCTGGTGACATCATAGACACCTTCAGGGACTTTCATATTACCGAGCGGGAGCATGCTCATGATCTGTTTGAGAGGCCCCATTTTATTGAGTGATTCAAGCTGTTTGTACATGTCGCGGAGAGTGAATTTTCCGCGCATCATTGCATTGACATCGATATCGCTGGAAGCAATCGTCTCTTCTGCTCTCTCAACAAGGGCCTTTAAATCACCCATGCCGAGGAGCCGCGAGATGAACCCATCAGGGTCGAATCGTTCGAGATCATCAATCGTCTCTCCGCTGCCGATGAAGACAATCCCGCTTTTGGTCTCGGAAACGGCTGAAAGGGCTCCGCCTCCCTTTGCAGTCCCATCCATCTTGGTAATGATCACGCCATCAATTGCGATCGCTTCGTGGAACCGGCGCGCCTGCTCACTGGCCTGCTGTCCGAGAGCCGCATCGATTACCAGCCACCGGTGGGTGGCTTTTGAGATCGTATTGATATCGATAATCTCCTGTATCAGGTCATTTTCGAGTGCATGTCTCCCCTGGGTATCAATAATAACGACTTCCAGGCCCGACATTGAGGGAAGGCCATCCCGAACAATTTTCAGTGCGTCCGTCTCTTTCGGGCCGCCGAAGCAGGGGATATTGATTTTGGCACAGAGTGTAGAGATCTGTTCGTAGGCACCGGGACGGAAGGTATCTGCACAGATTACACCGACACGGAGGCCTTTTCGCTGGAAGTAGCGTGCAAGTTTGGCAGTTGTTGTTGTTTTACCGCTTCCCTGCAGTCCAGCCATGAGAATTGTCTGGGTGCCGAGTGTTACCGCGCCACCATCTCCCATCAGGTTGACCAGTTCCTGGTATACGATCCTGAGCACGTGCTCCCGTACATTCACTCCCTTCGGAAGTTCCTCATCGAGGGATCGCTTTTTGATCGCGTTCGAGAGACCCATGACCAGTTTGACGTTGACATCCGACTGCAGGAGTGCCCGTTGAAGGTCCTTGACCAGTTCTTCCACTGCCGCGCGGTCTATAACGGTTTTTCCGGCAAGTTTTTTCAGGGCGTCTTTGAGAGAAGACCCAAGTTTGTCAAGCATCAGGGCCCATCCCCGAAGAGTTCTTCAATCACGGTGTCGGGAGAGAATGGCGAGATATCATCATACCCCTGCCCGGTTCCCAGGAACATCAAAGGTTTTCCGATCGTATGAGCAATCGAGATCGCTGCACCACCGCGCGGGTCCATATCCGCTTTGGTGAGAACCACGGCATCTGCCCCGACCGTCTTTTCAAATTCATCGGCGCGGATGACCGCATCATTTCCTGCGACGGCTTCATCGACATAGACGATAAGGTCCGGTTTCATGACCCGCCTGATCTTTTCCAGCTGGTTCATCAGGTTCGTGCGGTTATGGAACCGGCCCGCCGTATCCGCGAGGACCACGTCAATGTTATGGGCTGCTGCGTACTGGACCGTATCAAAAAGAACTGCCGAGGGGTCTGCCCCTTGTTGGTGCTGGATTATTTTAATCCCTATCCGCTGGGCATGTACATCGATCTGCTCAATGGCCCCGGCCCGGAAGGTATCACCTGCTCCGATGACTACCGAAAAGCCGTTCTTTTTGAGGAAATACCCTATTTTTGCCACCGTGGTTGTTTTGCCGGTTCCGTTAACACCGGTGAACAGGATCTTGACCGGGTGCTCATGGGTATTGATATAACTGATAAGATCGAACCCGTTCCCGAGGACAATACTTAGTGCCTTTTTCAGGGCAGACAGGACGACCGCATCAACGGGTTCGCCGATTTTCCGGCGCTTTCCCACCAGCTCTTTCTTTAAATTTGCGATAATTTCCTCGGTTACAGGAAATGCAACATCATTCTCAAGAAGAACAATTTCAAGTTCAGACAATGCGTCACTGATATCCGCTTCGCGGATGATCAGTTCACGGTCAACAATAAGGACTTTTACCCGGTCGACAATCCCGGTACTTTCCGCAGGGCTTTTTCCTGCAGCGGGTACCGACCCGGGCGGGCCCTCATGAGCTTCAGCATCATGAATCCCGCTGTCGAGCTTGCTTCGGACATCTTTCAACCGGGATTTGAGTTTTTCAAACATATTCCCGGGCTCCCGGTAGTTTCAGCCCTGCCCGGACTGAGGGGCCGCTGACTGGGCCTGCTGATAACCTGCCTCAATTCGTCGAGCAATCTCGTTCATCTGCGCCCTGATACGGTCTATTGTCTCTGCAACTTTTTTACCTGATGCTTCCATCTCGGTAATCCTGTCCTGGAGATATTCAACAGCCTCCGCATTTTGGCGTTCTACGATTACGTCAGACCCGATATTAAGGAGCACTTTTTGTGGCTCGATGATTTTTGCTTTTACACTGGCGCCCCCGCCAAGCTGGAGCAGGACTACTTCATCAGCAACAGATTGTGCGCCAACTGATTTGAGTGTTTCAATGGCGGCGATGGCTTCCATCCGGCCTTCATCGATCAGCTGGAGCTGTTGAGTGTAAATCTCCACCTGCTGGCCAAACTCCTCGAGGTATCGCTGCAGTGCCTGCATTTCACGCGGGTCGACGGGTTCCACGTTATTCACCACTGGCGGTGCTGACCGATTCGATGGTGATATATCTTCTTTTCAGGCGGTGTTTACTGCCAAAAACA
Organism: uncultured Methanomicrobiales archaeon; assembly: GCA_903819595.1. Lineage (GTDB taxonomy): Archaea > Halobacteriota > Methanomicrobia > Methanomicrobiales > Methanospirillaceae > CAIKOD01. Next base: position 16,494 of record CAIJED010000269.1, read on the forward strand.
GCGAATGTCTGTTCCCTGGCCTGCGCCTCGTTCGGTGCCTCAATGACTTTTGTGTACGACTTCCAATCGTCGCCGATTTTAAAGGTGCCTTTCACCTCAAATGAATTTTTCTCCATAATTCACTCCAAAAATCCAAATACATCTTCAATTCTTCCAAGCTCGAACCCGCTCGTCGCGTTCCCGGCAAGGTATCCGTGTATGTTAACCAGGAGACCGGTACCGACAAGACCGGTACCCATGTTGATTGAACCGGTACCAACTGGTATATCCACCGCATCCTCAAGGCGCTGGATCTCAGCCCTTGTGCTTCTCGGGTGAACAATGATACCCTTATTCGTGGCGACAGCCGCCATTCCTATGGTCTTGATACCGCCAAAGGTGATCTTCACAACAGGGACTTCCAAGGCTACGCCGATCTCCTTTACCAGGTCAGACGGCATATCGGGGTGAACCGCGGCAAATGAATCATTTGCAAGGATCACGTTTCCGGCCGCATTCATCGTATGTTTGAGCGTGACAACATCCCGGTACTTTGCAAGCTTTTCAGACTCTTCTTCGGTCACCAGTCCGCTGACAATAAATGCGCGACTGTTCCCGGCAAGAAGCGAACCGATAATCGGGCTCCCCTGGATCGTGGTCTCAAGCAGGTCCACGGATAAGGCCCGTGAAATCTGGGACCTTAATTCTTCCGGGGTTTCGGGAGGGATCACGGCAACGTCGTCAAAGACCCTCATGAACACCCCGATATTGGGGTCACCTGCGAAAGAGACCGTCCGTTCCATCTCACTCACCGGCGAACTCTGCCTGGACTTGTCCGTCCTCGAATTTCATCGCACGGACGCGGATCTTTGCGGGGGGTTTTTCGCTCCCTCGTGACCAGACATGTTCATTGATGGTCTTATCAAGTTTTACGTCCTCGCTTTTCATATGCTTTACGAGGTAGGACCGGATGTCCTTAATTGCAGTATTTGCCCGTTTCCATCGAGGTGAGCGCTTTACGTCACGCAGGGGAATAATATAAATGTGCTCCAGCATCTTGTCTGCCATATTTTTACACCTTTAAAGTACTTCTTCTCCAGTTCCGGCGTCTCGGGTGTGATACCACGTTACGTTTTGTCCTGATCATCACCCACTGGGGTACGCGGCGGTTCTGATCGCACGCTTTCGCCAGCCGGATCTTACGACCTTTTGATAATTTGCTCATACTCATTCACCATCTGATTTTTTTCTTATAACAAGGGATTGCTCATGGTGTCCAGGGAAGAGTGTTCCCGGGTCATGGCCCTTAACCCTTACTTCTGCCCGGATCTCCCGTTCATAGTCTCCATTCCCGATGCTGCCGGTTTCTCCCTGGCACACCACAAGGAACCGCGCGACAAGCCGGTCAACTTCAGCTTTCGGGTAACCGAGCAATGGTCGGACATAAGAACACCCGTACAGGTTCCAGAGCCGCTGCACTTCGGACCGGGGAAGCCTGGGAACGCGGTCATTAAACCGTGTGCCATCCGCGACCACCCGGTACTCTTTTGCCAGTATGGTCACCGCACAGAGGTGCACCATGTTGATTGCATCATTTGGGAAACCACAGGCAATGACCATGTCCGCAGCATGTGAGAGGACACCGGGTCCGAATTGTCGGGTCCGGTGAGGGAACCCGATTTCTTCAGCCGCAGTTGTCACCTCCCCTGCCACCTGCCCGGGACCGAAGAGGAACGTGATCAGTTCGACATCGTAATCCCGCGAGAGCAGGATCGCTGCCAGCGCGCTGTCTTTTCCGCCGGAAAAGAGGACCGCTGCATTCATCCCTTACGTGAGATCCTGAACTCTTTTTTCTTCGGAGTAAGCTGGAGGAGGAGTTCCTTCAGCTGCTGATCGGTGATCTTCGATTTCAAACGGCCACTCTGGGCGAGGAGGACGAGCTGCTGCTCAACTGCCTTTGCAAAGTCGGGTTTGGTAATTTTGATCGTATTCAAACGTTCTCTTGCATCAGGTTCCATGATCTGCAGAAGCACCATGTGGATCTGTGCGTCAACCTGTTGCTGACGTTCCAGTTCCTCACTCTGATCGCTCTGCTGCTGTTGCATCTGTGCCATGCGTCTCTTGCGGATCTCGGCCAGCTCGTCGTCACCCATGGCGTCTGCTCCTTCTAATATTTCGCCATCTCGGGAGTTACCCCGACTACATCCTGCTTCAGGCTCATGGCCACACCATCAAGGAACGAAGCCCCGGCAGGTGAGACACGGCGCCCTGTCTTGTCATGGAGCACATATCCTGCAGATTCAAGCTGTTGAAACGCTGTTCTCAGCACTGAACCGCTCCCCTTGCGGAACTGACTGGGTTTTGAGCCCCTGTTTCTCTTTCCGCCATAGAAGCTTCGCATTCTTTCTACACCCACCGGGCCGTCAACATAAACCCGCCGTAATACGGCTGCGGTCCTGACGAACCACCAGTCGGGGTCCTGCGGGGGTTGCTCTTTGTGCACCCCGGTCTTTGCAAATTCTGCCCAATCCGGCGGGGTGAATTCCGGACGCTTTTTTATCTCCTCAGCCACTCTCCTGATCAACAGGTCAGCCGGGATATCATATACCGTTGTCACTTGTAAGACCTCACTGTCACCATATCGATATAACAGTCTTTACTTATTTGTTCAATACATTTTTATACATTTCGAGAAGTCGCGAAAAATCCGGCCTGATATATGAATAATTTTTAGAAATTCATAATCTACGCCGTTCTTCGAGGATGAGAGTCCTGCCACGTACCATCACCAGGCGTGCACCGGAAGAATGTGCCAGTTCTTCAGGAGATACTTCGGTATTCTGGAGCCATTTTACCTTGATGGTCTTTCTCGTTTTGAGTTGGGCAATTACTTCAGAAATAATCGGTTCTGTGCACCCCTGTTTTCCAATCCAGACAGTGGGTTTTAAGTCCTGCATAAGATTGCCACTACTCTTTGACATTGAACGTGTCGCTGTCGGTTGATTCGGACTTCTTCCGGTTGACTTAGCGCCGGCCTTACGGCTGGTACCCGTAATACTCCGGGATGACCTTGCCCGTGGCCTCACCCCGCGGGAATCCACACGTTTCTTATTTCCACTATACTGACTCATGCGACCTCCTGGTCGGGAACCTCGACTGCCTGTGGCAGTAGAGACAGGTAATCACGACATTTCCTTTCCTGATCCTTACTCTCATTGTTACTCCCGGAACATGGAACCGGTAACAGTGCGGGCAGATTTTCCGCCTGTGCTGCCAGTCAAGTCCCACGCGCTGACGCATGGCGATTTTTCTCGCCAGTACCACACAGCGGTCACTCCAGGCAGGGTTTTGTGGGAAAAACTCACCAGCCCTCTGGAACAGTACTTCGATCCGTTCATGTGCCAGCCGCTTGATCTCCCCTTTTTTTGGTCTCCCTGCCATCCGACCCCCCTTTCTGATTCACGCGCTTGCTTAATGTACGCCCTTCGTATATGATTATACCCGCTGATGGTACAAGAGTTCCAGGTGCAGGTAGGTGTGGCGGAATAACACGTAATTCTCCTGAATGAGGAGGGCGGGTTTCATACGCTCCATAAAGACCCACGAGTTCCACTAGCACCCCTGGCAAGATTACTCTGAAAACATCCGGTCTGATTATCCGGGTCAGGTAACGTGATGCAAAAACCAGGGGTCTATCGCACCCTGACAACCCTGCCTTCAATTTTTAGGTGGTCTTCACAAAAGAGTTTCACAGCAAGCGGGTAGCAACGGTGCTCTTCATGAAGAATCCGTTCGGAAAGACTGTCCTCATCATCATCCGGAAGGACCGGTACGCATTTCTGAAGGATCACCGGCCCCGTGTCCATCATCTCATCAACAAAATGGACCGTGCAACCCGCCACCTTCACCCCGTACGAAATAGCCTGCCGCTGGGCATGAAGCCCGGGAAATGAAGGCAGGAGAGCCGGATGTATATTCATTATCTTCCCATGGAATGACCGTACAATGTCTTTTCCGAGGATTCTCATGTAACCGGCAAGCACGACAAGGTCCGGGCTGCATTCTTTCATTGCGAAGAGCAGGGCCTTTTCATAGGCATCTTTCGATGGAAATGAATGATAATCGACCAAGGTAACCGGAACACGGGATGATTTTGCCCTTTCAAGTGCATAGCACCCCGCGACATCCGAGATCAGGCGGATACAGGTACCCCGGATACTACCTGTTAAAACTTCATCAAGAATCGCCTGGAAATTAGACCCCCTGCCTGATGCGAGTACAACAATCCGTTTCTTTCCGTCAACGGTAACTGTATCCTCCAGCGGACCAGCGGTATTATTCCGCCTCATCCGGCAGGTTCACCCCCATTCGTTGGTTTGGTGATGATCTTCACCTTGACAACCCGTCGCCCCCGCATCTGTACAACCACCAGTGTTGCAGATGCCTCGTGAATCACGGCACTCTCTCCGGGATGGGGGATATGGCCGAGACGGTCAATTAACAGGCCTCCGATGGTCTCATATGACTCATGCACAGGGAGGTTGATGTCCAGTTCATCATTTAAGTCTTCTATCCAGACCTGGGCATCGATAATATACACTCCCTCACCGACTTTCTGGATATCAGGTTCCTCCTGGTCAAATTCGTCAAGAATATCACCCACCAGTTCCTCGAGTATATCCTCCACGGTGACGATCCCTGCAAAGCTGCTATACTCGTCAAGGACGATCGCCATCTGTACTTTCCTGACCTGCAGTTCCTTGAGGAGATCATCGATCTTTTTAGTTTCAGGGATAAAATACGGGTCATACATGATCTCATTGATCGAGGTCTTCTTTTTTCCTGACAGGAGGACCGAGAACATATCTTTTACATTCAGTACGCCGATGATATTGTCAACCGAATCGTGATATACTGGGATCCTCGAAAACCCGGTCTCATTAAACAGTTTCAATGCAGAATCGACCGTGTTGGTATCTTCCATCATGGCGACGTCAATCCGGGGGGTCATAATCTCACGTGCGGTGGTATCACCGAATTCGAGGACCGAGTAGAGCATCTCTTTTTCTTCCTCTTCGATGCTTCCTCCCTCCTGACCGACATCGATCCACTCCTTGATCTCCTCTTCAGTTACTATCGGGATTGTCAGGCCGTTCAAACTATGTGAATGGCTTACCCGGTCGACAACCCAGATGACCGGAGTCAGCACTTTTGACAGAAAGAGGATCACCGGAGCGACAGAGAGTGCAAAGTTTTCACCTGCCCTTGTTGCATAAATCTTGGGGCCGATTTCACCAAATATCAGGAGGAGGAGGATCACGACCCCGATGGCAATCCCGATACCCGGGTCCCCGAAATATCCAATTGCCATCGCCGTAGCAATAGCGGCCGCGCCGACATTGACAATATTGTTTCCAATCAGGATTGTGATAACGATATGATCGGGGTGTTCTTTCAACTCCGCCAGTGCCTGTGCACCGTTACGTTTTTCGGAAACGAACGTCCGTAACCTGACCCGGTTTATTGCGAGTAATGCCACTTCTGAGCTTGAAAAGAATGCTGACAGGACAAGACAGATAATAAAAATGGCGATATTAAAATAATAATCAGTCATCGGTCCCTCGCCACTGGACTTATCATCGGATAAATTCCCTCATGCGTAATGAAACAGATCATAATCGCAGTCCTGTTAAATAAATCCAGCGATGACCGGAGACCGTCAGCGTTCAATTGATCTGTTCCTTCATAAAGGCAAGTTCCCGCACCAGAAGCTGGCGTTTTTCTTCCGAAGAGAACTCGTGATCGAAATTCCGGTCCTCGAGTTCAAGGGTCAGGTTACCGTTGTAGCCAAAATCCATTAGTACATGCAATATCGTTGCGATCTCCGGGCTGCCGTCAACGGGTAAGTGCATGGACTTTCCGTCTGCCCGCGATAGATGAATATTGACAAGACGGTCATGACAAAGGTCAATATACCTGATCACTTCATCAACAGAACTCCCCATCGCATGTGACACATCAAGGGTGAAAAACAGCCATGGCTCTGTATCCAGAAGCTCTCTGACTGCATCCGGGGTACACAGGAGCGAGTTTACCGATACTTCCATATTCTCTATTGCGACTTTGACTGCACTCCTTTGTGATTCACAGCGCATCAGATCAATCAGATGGTTAAACCGGTCATAATCTGCTGTGCTTGGTACCCGTTTAGCAGTTCTCCGTCCCGGGTGAAAGGTGAATACGGTTGCATGGACCTTTTCCGCCAGTCGTAGCGATTCAACCGCGTGGTCACATGAAATACGTGCAACGCCAGGGTTGATTGAGCAGGGGTTCAAATCGAGGATTGGGGTATGGACCGTGTTATGTGATAGTCCGGGATGGTTACGGAAACAGGAGCAGAGTTCCCCAATTGGTTGACCATGGAGCCAGAAATCCGGTGTTTCAGGCCAGAACTCAATTGCATCAAGCCCCGTTTCTCCGACGAAACGAAAGATCTCATCAATCGCGTATTCATGGAAAAACATGCTTGAAACCGAGAAATGAACCATGATCGTAGTTAATATCCGCACAGGAAATAAATAATCCTGTGATGAATTCCGGGCAGGGCACTCTCGACATGTGGAAGGCCCAGCAAAAATCTCCCGTCTTGCGGGTATCCGAGCTCTCGGCCATTATTAAAGAGCTGTTCCTGGACGAACGTCTGCAGGATGTCCTCGTGGAGGGTGAGATAACTAATTATAAGCACCATTCAAGGGGAAACCGTTACTTTTCCCTGTCAGAGGAGAACGGCAAGGAGAGTGCGGTCATAAAATGCATGATGTGGAGTTCTGACGCCGGAAAACTCCCGTTTGTTCCGGAAGACGGTATGCGTGTGATAGCAGGCGGCCGGATCGATTTCTATCCGCCTGGTGGTACCTGCCAGTTGTACGTGAAAAACCTGAAACGGTCAGGAGCGGGTGAAAAATACCTGATGGTCGAACGCTGGAAACAGGAACTATCAATTGAAGGGTGCTTTGCACCTGAACGAAAACAACCTCTACCACCCTATCCCTCAATAATAGGCGTTGTGACATCGGGTACCGGGGCGGTGTTACATGATATTAAAAATGTAATCAGCCGGCGTTACCCGCTCAGGGTGATCCTATCACCCACCGCAGTTCAGGGTGAGGGTGCACATATCGAGATAGCAGAAGCGATTAGGAAAATTGACGGCAAGGTGGACGTCATTATTGTTGCCAGGGGTGGGGGGAGTTTTGAGGACCTCTTCCCCTTCAACCATCCTGATGTTGTACGTGCGATTGCGTATTGCCATACCCCTGTTGTAAGCGCTGTGGGCCACGAGGTCGATACGACACTGGCCGACTATGCAGCTGACGCCCGCGCCCCGACTCCGTCGGCGGCGGCAGAGATGGCCGTTCCAGACCGGGCCACACTCTTTAACACGTTACGGGAATACCGGTCTGCCATGGGAGACGCACTGGGCAGCCAGCTGGAGAGGGCATTCGATGAACTTGTAACTCTCCGTGAGAGAATACACCCGAAAAAACTGGGTTACCGTATCATTGAACGGCGACAACATATCGATGACATGGCAGACCGGGTCCTTTTTGCCACCCGGGGGAAAATTTCAGGAAGCCGGCTGCGTCTGAATGAAATCAGGGCGGTTATTGACGCGAAAAACCCCCTGAACATTCTGGGCCGGGGCTACTGTGTTGTGGAAAAAGAAGGAAATGTTGTCCGTTCTGCCAGGTTACTTGCACCCGGGGATAATTTGGTTCTCCGGCTTACTGACGGGAAGAGCGGAGTACTGGTCAGGGAGGTAAACTATGACAAGGAAGTTTGAGGAATTGCTTGATGAACTCCGGGTAGTGATGAGGAAGATTGAAGACCCGGAGACCGGACTGGACGAGAGCATCGAACTGTATGAAAAAGGTGCAGCCCTTATCCATCTGTGTGAAGAAGTGCTGACAAAAGCAGAACTGAGGATAACCGAGCTCGGGGCCGAAGAGATATAGGGTATTCACCTCAAAAACCTCAAAAAATCAAAACACAAGGTCTGTAAATTTTTCTCCCTGGGTAATTTGGACCGTAATCGGGCCATTGAGATGAAAACGGGTTTTTTCGGGTGTTACCGGATTACAACTGGTGTGTTTACGTGGGATTACATATTCTATTCCCGTGTAACGAAAGACAAAAACACCATAAAAATTCCGGATACAACAAACCCTGCTCAATTTACCCGGGACTGTCCGCTTCCATTTCCACTTGGATGATGGCACCTTCACGCAGGTAATGAATCAATTCACGTGGAAGTGTCCGGGCAACGAAGTCCGCCCCGGTACCCATTGTCCTGCCACAACAGAATGGACTTCTCCTCCATACCAGGTCTGTCGGATGTTCCAGGGTGATACCCCTCCCTCCTGAACTGTGCACTTCGATTGTCAGGTCCCGGCATACCAGGCGGGTTGTCAGGGTTGCGCCTTCCATTGACAGAACGTCCCGGAACCCGGAAGAGAGATCTGCCGCACCCTTATCCGCACCTACCGCAATAATGCAGTCACCATATATGGTAAGTTCCTCTTCAGTTGTTACCTCAAACGTCGTCGGGTGTGTCCCCCGGATCAGTGGATGACCATGTGCGATGACCGTTTCCCTTGCCTTCATCTTTATTAAAAAGCGCGCCTATTCATATTCAATGTATATCGAACAACGCTGCCCGGCATGCGGCGAAGAAGATGACCAGGAGATCCTTTCCGAATCACATGACCTGCTCGTCCGCTGCACACGCTGTGGCAATGTCTGGCACACACCGAAAACAAAAATTCCCGAACCCATCTTTGTGAAAACGATCGTATCGAAAGAGGGGTCCTCGCGTATCTGCAGAACTGAGTTCCTGCCTGATGATTCCGTATCTGTCGGGGACAGGTTCGTCGCCGAATGTGGTGAAGATGTTTCAGGTGTCCAGGTGGCATCGATCGAGTCTGGTCCACGACGGGTGGATCGTGCAATTGCTTCCGAGATCAGCACATTATGGACACGTGAGATCGAAGAAGTAGTGGTACGTATTTCAATCCACGAAGGCTGGAAAACTATCCCGGTGACCCTGACCTGCAACGGTGAACAACCGTTCATCGTGGGAGAAGTATACAAAGCGGAAGGGAGGACGTTTAAAATCTCCCATATTAAATTACGGGATGGTGCGGTCCTGAGAAAAGAAGGATGGAAGACTGTCGCAAGTCGGATAAAACGGATTTATACCTACCCGGCCTGACCGACATTACGGGGTCTGTAGACCGGACAACATATCAGTTAATCTTTTTAATTATCAGGAATAGATTTTTTTTTGGATTTTCTGGTCCAGGATTGGTAAGATAAGAATCCGGTCCGCTTCAGGGTATTATTTCCCGGCCGTTGAATATTCGTCTGGGATATTTGCTGCACAGGATTCTTACCCCTGTGTTTCGCCCCGGCCCCGGTATATTACTGGTTGTTACGTGATTGTCAGGTTATCCTCGGGTACAGGATGAATGCCCCTGAGCAAATCCTGTTTATGGTTCAACCGGAGTAGAACCATGGTCCCGCAACAAAAAATGTGAAATCACATTTTTGTCCATTCCCGATAAAAATTGGTTAAAGGGTTTTGAGACTGAGAATCTGGAGATCCATTGTTGAATACCCATATTTCATATCGAGCCCTTCAGGAGTGATCTCTTTTACATAAAACGTTCTCAGGTACTGGTCTGCCGGTGTGGTATTATCAAGGTTAATCATGGGGTGGTCAGCCAGTGCCAGAGCGAACTGTTCATTCACATGTGTTTCGTTCACTGGTTTTATCAGAAGAGCGAACTGCTCAGCAGTGACCTGGGTTTCGAGGGGGTCTTTTGGCATTACGAGGGATATCCTCTTCTGCTCGTTCACTTTCATCCCTGAAAGCCCTGCCGATATCAGGTTCATTTCATCCCTGAATAATCCGAAATATGTCTGGTACTGCTGATATTGGACGGGAACCTTTGTCACGTTTGTCATGGTCGTAACATTGACCTGGACCTGCAGTGGATTTGAATAGAAAACTGTGCCTCCTTTATTCAGGGTATCATTATAGAGTTTCTGATTTGTCGTCACAATCGGGCGGTTCTGGTCATCATAAATCGTATAGCCGACGGTCGCCATATCTCCTGCTGCTGAGCCTTTCATCGATGTGAGCCAGCTGATGCCGAGCGATGATACGACCATAAAGATGACAAAAAGGACACCAAAAACGACGAGGGCGATCTTTGTGCCTGTCCATGTTGAGGCCTTCTTTTTCTTGTCCGTGGATTTTTCCTTATTGTTTGGCTTCATCCTTATATTATCGGCGATTCGGCAAGATAAACATTGCAGTACCTGAAAGGTTATGCGAGATATAAAAATATATGAATAATACTAACCCGAGGGTCGCCCCTATTGTTCACCGTATGGCGGTCAAAAGGGGGAATCAACAATGTTACTACGGAGAAACTATCCAGTCGTATGGACTGACCACGATTTCGATGACCTGCGAAATGGACTCATGACCCGGTTCGATCGTCTGATGACCAGTCCCATGTTGGTACCTGGAAACCTGACGGACCGGGTAATCCCGGCCTTCCCCAGTTAGAAAAATAACTCTGCTGACGATTTTTACCACCTCAATTTCGAAATCGATCAAAAAGTTCCAGGCCGGTTGGAACAAGGTGACTATACCCATTATTCCCACGATTCTTCCCAGTGATTTTTTAGGTTTCCTGATTTATGATGAGGAAAGTTAATAAAAATGAATGCATATATAGCAGGGCATGAATGTTACCTGTAGTATGGCGGCAGGAATTGGGATCATCCTGATCGCATTAGCATTAATAGTAACACCTGTTGCAGCGGCAAACACAAACCTGGTGATGAATTATAAATCCCACAATTATTTGCCTGCTGACATGAGTACCACGTATACAAACCCGTTATTGCATTTCACCCCTTCAACGGATCTCAGTACACTTAATCTCATACCTTCGAGTAGCAGTTCTTTCAGCAGTTCACTAAGTAGTTCGGTAAACCCGTTCGTGCGGTTGCCGACCCCTGTTCGTTGGAAGGATTGTGGTCCGGCCTATTAACCGGTATCAGGTTTCGACAGAAGTTAGTCGTTAACACGACCTTCTGTAATATCATTTCAGGATATTTATTTTTTTATTCGTAAACTTCAGGTAGTCATGTATCCGATATTTCACAACATGAGGAAATGGTTGTTTCCTAGCCTTCATCAAACCAATACTCTGGAATATGGTAGAGAGACGAAAACCGGAACGATTTTTTTTACAGAGATGTATAAAACGAAGCGCATTATCTTACCATACCACCAGTTCACCGGGATGGGCCGCAGGGTTAGCCATATCCTCTGATAACTGCGATTAGCAGGGGGTAAATCACCGTAATGGGATGGGTTTTTTGTGACCGGTGTACTCACCTCAGATCGTGCCCGGCCAGGAAATTTCCCTGGTCAGGCCGGGGGATACGGATCTGTCTCGAACGGTGCATCGAGATAGGCTATATAGTCCCTGCAGCAATACATGGATAAGAGAATCCCCTGCGTATATCACATGTTCGCAGGTTCAGGAGTAAGTACGGTGGAAAAGAAAAAGGTCCGGGATTATATGACCTATGATGTGGTGACACTTGACGTCCATGGTACGGCGAAAGATGTCATCGAGAAGATCCAGAACACAGGGCATGACGGATTCCCGGTTGTCGATGGAAGGGAGGTAGTCGGGTATTTATCGGCAAGAGACCTCCTTTTTGTCCCTTCCACGACACCGATTGACAAGGTCATGTCCGACCACCTGATCGTTGCTGATCCGGAGATGAGTATCAACGATGCGGCTCGTGTAATTTTCCGTTCCGGAATTCAGAAGCTCCCTGTCGTGGACGAGAAAAATATTCTTCTCGGGATTATATCAAACACTGATGTAATAAGGAGCCAGATCGAGCATGTGTCCCCTGAAAAGGTCTTTAATTTTATCGAGACCCTGAAGAAGCTTCATGGGATCTCCCCGACTCTGAAACGGGAGACTGTGCAGATCGACCATCTCCTTCCGACCCAGTCCAAAATATATGAGGATGAACTGGAGGGGCGGATGTATGAAATTCAAAAGGGTCTAGCAGAGCCTCTTATCGTCGTCCGGCGGCCTGGGAGATTAATCCTCGTCGATGGTCACCACCGCGCGGTGGCAGCAAAGAGAATGGGGATTACCGCACTTGATGCCTACCTGATCGAGATCGATGAGGATATAGAACTTGGGATGGAGCGGACTGCAAGGGCGATGAACTTAAAAACGATCGACGATATCACTGTCCTTGACTATGCGCGACACCCGCTTGTGGCGATTACGCACCGCCTGGTGCGGCGGGTGGAGTAACGAAGCCGTCAGAAAAATTCGAATAATCTTTTACGACCCTTCACACCTGACATCGAATTTATCGTTCAGGACGTGTTCCTTCACGATTGTATCATCACGGACAAAGACTTCCGGCCATAAACGGGTCCGTGAGTGGACGATAACGCGGTCTCTCAGTACAACGCGGGGTCCAAGGACCGTATCATTCTCAATACTGCAGCCATCCCCGATCATCGTATCATTGTCAATGATACTCCCGCTGATGGTCGTGTTCTTCCCAATGATAACGCGGTTATAAATC
>CAIJED010000270.1 GCA_903819595.1 uncultured Methanomicrobiales archaeon
AAACACTGACCCGTTGTTTCCAGGCACACGGCGGGGTCGTAAGGACCGGGGCAAAAGTTACATCTGTCGACGTGTCGGGTGGAGCAGTCACCGGGGTTACACTCGCCGGTGATATCTCCATCCATGCCGACCAGGTCGTTTCGACCATCGATATGAAGGAATTGTTCTTTAACCTGCTGCCTGAAAAGGTGGCCCCCCGGCTGTTCGAGGAGAAGCTGGCAAAAATCCCTCTTTCAGATTCGTACTTTACTGTCACGGTCAGGTCCACCCTGCCTGCAGGAACAGGCAGCAACGGGCGAAAAACTGTCCAGGTGCTAAATCCGGACGTGAAAGAGGAGGCTCTGTTTACCACTGATGAGCCTCGAAATGTCACCCTTTTTATTCACTTCCCACAACCGGATCCAGACGGGTTACCGGGCGACCTTTCAACGGTGCAGATCATGGCCCCAGTACGGTTCATGTATGAAGATAAATGGCATTCAGGACCACAATATGAAAAAACAGGGGAATACTATGAATTCAGGAAACAATACGCTGCTTCGCTCATCAGGCGGGCTGATGCCATCATCCCCGGTCTGTCCTCGCATATTGATAACGTCGCGATTGCTACCCCGGTCAGTTACCGGTCCTGTACCGGTAATGACGAAGGAGCAGTCTACGGATGGCGCCGACCCAGGATGTGGCGCCAGAAAGTGCCCTACACTCATGGCCTCTTCCTTGCCGGTCACTGGACCTACCCGGGACCAGGTGTGTTGAAAACGATGATGTCCGGAAAGAATGTCAGCAGGATATTGTTGTCAGGGGCATGATGATCAGGTGCCGGTGAATTCTTGAGAGAAGAAGATACTGAGACAGAGCCCGGCATTGCCACGTTCTGTGCCGGTTCATTCTGGGACCTTGAAGCTGCGTTCAGGCATATCGGGGGTGTCCTTTCCACAGCTGTTGGATTTATGGGGGGTACGGTCTCCGCCCCTACCTATGAGCAGGTATGCGACGGCAGGACAGGTCATTCTGAAGTGGTGATGATCGCCTACAATCCGGGAATAATTTCATTCCGGGAGCTCCTGGTTATTTTTTTTAATTCCCATGACCCATGCAGCAGCAATCAGGGAGAATACACAGGTCACCAGTACGAACCGGTCATATACTATTCGGGCGACCAGGATCGGCAGCTGGCAGAGGAATATATTCGGGAGCAAGTGCAGGCAGGACATTGTCCGGATGGCATTGTTACCAGGACCCGGCCAGCCTCAACTTTTTACAGGGCAGATGAGTGCCACCAGCTTTTTTATGAAAAGATGGGGTGCTGTTATCCAGTCCTTTTCACCGGAGATCCTGACGATAATGGATAATTATCCCAGATCAACGTATGGAGAGACATGGCAGACAAGGTTTCACGTGATCATTTGTTCTCCCGGTCCTGCATAGGTAATATTCTCTCATCAATCACAATATAGGGCACCATTCCATAATTTCCGGTACAACGACACTCCCGGTACGATGATGTTTTGGCTGGCCCGAAATAGTGGCAATCCAGGTGATGAAGACACCAACGCCCCGGTTCTTCCAGGAGATTGTTGGTACGTCGTTATTTCTGGATTGACCATAGATCTTCGACCGACGATTTCATATATTGAATCGAATCGTATACGCCCTGGTTATAAAATTCCGGTGCTAATTCCTCTATGATAAAATCTAAAGTCAGACTTGCACCCAAATCACCCATTTCTTCATCTCTTTCTTTCGAAAAATAATTTTTTATTGCGGTGACCATATCAGCCCTTTTCTCTTTGGTGATGTTAATATCCGTGTTCTTTCTCATACCATTCCATCCCTGTCTGAACTACATTACGAATCTGTGTGGATTCAGATTTTTCCATTTTGATATGGATTTCGCTACATGTCAAGGGCGAAGAAACTACCTGGGTAAAGAAACTACCTGGGTAATTACGATGTTCCTCCGTCCCGACGTCGGGTTGAACGTGCTTATTCCCCTGGACACCACGAGCCCGCAGGTGCAGGTTATTGCCTGCTACCCTCACGGTAAGCCGGGCATCACATCATAATGATGGATGGACCCTGTTTCACCAGGTGGTATAACCGGGTCCAAAAACACATATAGAGTCTTTTAATATGAAGCGATCATATATGAATTAATAGCAAAAAATATCTGATTATAAAGGGTATTTTATTAATTGGGACACCATTTATCCGCCGTTTGCCAACAATAAAAGCCCTGCGATTGTGAGTAAGGATACAAAAATACCGGATCCAGGTTACAGGTATGGGAATTCGATTTTTCCGCGGCCAGAAGACAAAATTCGAACATGAGCACCACCAGCAGAAAGAGATCGCCCGGATTGTAGCGAAAGAATTTCCAGATGAACCGGTTTACCTGCTGACCAATATCCTCGTCGCGAATGGTGAACTTGACTGTGTGATCCTGACCCGGAACGGTCCGCTTATCCTCGACTTAAAGGCCTTTTCCGGAACGGTTCACGGGTCGGAAAACGGAAAGTGGCAGGTCGAAACAAAGGACGGGGTACATCTGCTCCCGAACCTTTTCATTCAGTCAAAAATTCACCGGCAGGACTTTATCGACAAGATGATTATGGTCTGCCGGGCCCATTTTCCTCACATTGGTGAGATTAACCTGAAAAAGATTGGTTCATGGGTATATTTCTGCAAGGAAAGTGTCTATCCTCCGGGACAGATTGATTTCCGGCGGGTGAAATGGTTCCGTGTCGTAACGGCAGAAAGTCTTCCCGAAAAACTTCGTTTTATCGATTCTGGTTATACTCTCCGCCCCGAAGATATGGACGTTATTGTTGCGGACCTCCACCTCCAGGAGTACTCATTCTCAACAGACAAGGAAATAAAACGAATAGACCCCGACAAACCAGTGGGAATACTTGGCACGGTCCGGAGGAAAATCGTTGTCGTTGCCATAATTATTATTGCACTGGCCCTGATTATTCCTGGAATAAACCTCATGGTGACTGATACCGCGACCGGGGCGGTGAATGCCGGGGGGTCTCTATTGCAGACCGTCTCGAAAGATACGTTAAAAAGTACCTCAAGACCTTCGGACTCGTCGGACGCACTGGCATATCTAAACCAGTTCAGGGAACTGAACGGAAAAAAACCCTTGTACTTTGACGGACGGCTGTACAACCTCTCCCTGGTCCGTGCCCGGGATATGCAGCAATATGAGTACCTTGCATACGTTAATCCAAAAACAGGTACCTGTGCGAATACCTTAAAGACCCTCTATGGGATCTCCTCCGATGAGAACGTCGTCGAGAACGCCTATGGGCAATGGAATGGCTATAGCAGGGGTATTGAAAGGCAGGCAATTGATTCTTGGGTACAGGAACCAGGGAATAAAAACCAGTTACTAGGGAACTATAGTGCCGGGGCTGTTTCATGTTCAGGAGGCTACTGCACCTTCCTTGGCCTGAACAACGACCGGACAGGGAACGAATGCCAGACCGGGCCGGCAGGCATGAATATGACTTCGTGAGGCCTTTTCTAACATATATTGAAGACGATTCATACAGGGTCGGCAGATGACTACAACGATTCTGGCGCGTGTAGCTTTTTTTTGTCCTCATGGGACCATGCAGGACTCTTCGCAATCCAAAAAAAAATGAAAGAAAAAATATCAGAACTTCCGGGCCATGAATAACAAGCCAAGAACTCCCAGTGCATACAGCGGCACGAATGCTGACCCGGCCGCCCTGGTCGTAGGCAACGTCGTTACCGGAACCGGGGCTGGCTGCGTTGTCATTGCGGTTGCCGATGCCTGAACGGCAGGGGCTTGTGGTGATGTCGGCGATGGAGCCGGCGCTGCAAGTCCCTGGTTCACATGAATAATGAAGGTTGAGATAGGCTGTGGCCCCACTATTCCTGCTTTACCCGGGCATTTGTCTGCCATTCCCTGACCCTGGACAAACGAGATTATTACACTCGAATTATCATTTCTGCCGTTATACAAAACTTTTTCTCCCTTTACAAGGGTCTTCTCAAGGACGGGTCTGTCTGTACTATTCAGGACGATAGCCGCAGATAATGCATTACAGACCGACCCGGTGCAGTTGCCACATTCGGGGTTAGTTGTATAACTAAAGGAGTAATCAGAGGCAAGACTGACCGGCAACGAATCCGGGTCACCAACCAGGTCTGTTGCAATCCAGTTCTCAATACCCGGCGTTGGGAAGACTTTCGCTATTCCAATCCACCGGCCCCCGGGCCCGCCCATACTTGTGGCAACCACAGGGTCTCCAGGCTTCAGGATGGCAAAAACGGATGGGTCCGGCACCGTACCGTTCAGGTTTTCCGGTTTTATCGGATCCCAGGTGCATCTCGAAGTACCATTACTGAATGTACATCCGTACGTATATCCGGCATTCAATGTGATTGTACCTGCTGACTGGTTCATGGAGACCAGTGTCCCACGATATACGATCTCCTGGATTACCGCCGATGCCGGTGCTGCAGCAAGGATTACGAACGCTGCTGCAATTAACAAGGTGAAAACTACCTGCTTCTTCATCACGATCAACTCCACACCTGAGTATCTGGTTGATACCCGGTGGAAAAAGTCGTTCGGCAGGAACAAAGATACACTACAGATCAACTGTCTTTTTTGGTCCCACTCCAGACTTTATATTCAAGACGTTGAATTGATCTACCATATCCTTTGTCATATTAACATCGGGCGACTCCACCTGTTTCCCGGGAGTTTGTCACCGACCGATTAATTTTTCCGTTCGGATGCTGGTGCTGCCGGATTTCGTCCAGGTAGTGGCAGAGTCGGTACGGGATGATGATTTTTTTTGAACAGGCACTGTTAGCCAGTGGAATCCGAAAGGCCGGCACTGCATTCATTTGGAAACAGAATCTATTAAAATGCTGACCAGGGGGTCATACCTCTCGCTGACAGAGAATGCGATGCTGATTATCGAAAATGAGTTACTTTAAATACGATTAAAATATTTTAATTATTTATATACATTGCATCTTTCACGATCTATAAGTAGTGGAATCCTGATACAGTTAGATTAAGAAATCCCTTATCAAAAATATCAATGAATATAAGAGAGGGGGTTCCTCTTTTACAAAGTTCATGAGGATTATGGTACGATATGAATTTACGATCTGATACGGGGGTAGGCAAATACACAAAATGCGACCGGGTGGTCTCTCTTGAGTGAGACTGGACGGATAACCGTACTTCTTGTGGATGATGAGCCCGGGCTTACCGGGATCGCAAAGCGTTTCCTCGAGCGTTCTGGTGAGTGCCAGGTGGATATTGCAAATTCAGCAGCCGATGCACTCGTCCTGCTAAAAAAAATACAATACGATGCAATAGTCTCCGATTACATGATGCCTGACATGGACGGGATCACATTTTTAAAAACTGTCAGGTCAGGAAATCCAACGACCCCGTTCATCGTGTTTACCGGGAAAGGCAGGGAGGAGGTAGTCATAGAGGCCCTGAATAACGGGGCGGATTTTTACCTCCAGAAAGGTGGAGAGCCTGCGGTCCAGTTTACAGAACTCCAGTCAAAGATTCGGAAGGGCGTTGAGCAGAGGAGGGCGGAAAGCGAGCTGTATGAGAAGAACCATATCCTCGACGCGATCCTCGCCGCATCACCCTTCGGTATTGCCCTGATCAAGGATGAGCGGATAAAGTGGGTCAACGAGGCGTTCGCAGGAATGCTCCAATATGCAAAAGAGGACTTAATAGAAAAGGACATTGAATCGCTGTATGAGGAACCTGAAGTGTACATGCGGGTTGGTGCACGGATCCAAAGCGATCTGGAGAACAAGATGCACGCCCAGCTGCGGACACGGTTCAGGCAGCGATCGGGTCCACTGATCGATTGCGAACTCAGCATCGTACCACTTGAAGAGAACAACAGAGAATCGGGTACCGTGATTACCGTATCCAATATTACCAAAAACCTGGCAATGACACGGGAGATCGAGCGTTTGTCTGCATTCCCGTACCTTGAGGCAAACCCTGTGATCGAACTGAACCAGAGCGGTCAGATCTCGTATTTCAACGAGGCGGCGATCGATGATCTGATCAGGTTCGGGCCGGAAACAACGCTGGAAGTGTTTATTCCACGAGACCTCCCTGACCTGCTTCGCGCAATGGAACAGGAGGGCGTCAGTCAGCATGAGAGGACCGTTTTGATCGGGACAGAATCATACCTCGAAAATATCACAGTAAGCCCCAGGTTCCGGGTCATCCGGATATCAGCCGTAAATACAGCCGATCAGAAGAAGATACAGACCGCAATGAAAGAGATGGAAGACGCATTGCGGGACAATCAGACCTGACAACGGAAACACCAGGCCACGAAAAATTCTGCGAACGGTTAAGAGATGCGTACCGGGTCGCGCACTCACTGTCGCGGTCGTTTCAACGGTTGCCAGTCTCTAAACACTACTATTCTGATCATCGGTCATTTTTTTCCCTTCGCGGGATCGTCTCCCTGATGCCCTGCAACGAATTTACCTGGTTGTTTTCCGGGTTGACTCCCGGGGTACTACCATCAGGCGAATGCGTGGCGATGAGGATTGTTTTTATCACAAAAATATCTTTCTCAAGTAAACCATTGAACTGGTACCATCAGACTATTTTTAATAGAAAACGACTCAACAGATTGCTGTAGCGCAGGTGGGATGGTTACACCTGTATCCATAAACATTTCGCGTTACCAAACAAGGACCCGGGGCCAAACGAGGATATATCCAACAGGATATATGTGGTTTCGCGGGTTTTAGAAAAAATCAGGAGATAAATTTATGAACATATACAAACTACCGGGAAGTCGTGTCCTGATCATTGCGATGATCGTTTTGGGGCTTTTCCTTGCTCCCGTTGCACTTGCAGATGTGCCGGGCGCATGGCTGTACGGCATGAAAGGACTCCCGGGAGCTACATCAGTGCAGCCAGCGTGGACCTCGTTTCCAGGGCAGTACGCATTGGGATCTGTCTCCGCGTATGGCAGTGCAAGCAGCCGGACGAGTAACTCGAGTCTCGTTTTC
Organism: uncultured Methanomicrobiales archaeon; assembly: GCA_903819595.1. Classification (GTDB taxonomy): domain Archaea; phylum Halobacteriota; class Methanomicrobia; order Methanomicrobiales; family Methanospirillaceae; genus CAIKOD01. The sequence continues at coordinate 7,063 of CAIJED010000270.1, forward strand.
TCTGAGACTGCGTCAGCCAGTGGTAAGATAACAAGCTTCTCCTACTCATTCCATTATGAAGGCTAGGCCGAAAATCCGAATTGTCCATACGGATACGGCATACTGTAGAAAAAAGGCCCCGGAAGGGGCCTCCTTACTCAACATTACTCTTGTTTTTTCCGGGGTAGATTCCCGCAAAGGTCAAACTTAAAATCCAGGCCACGGTCTTTACCGCAACGCAACCCCGGACCTGAACTATCAATCAGAACTGACTCCATGTGGAAAATGCATCAGCTTCTTTTGGTCAGCTCCATCACGTTAACAGGCATCATGATGACCTGATGAGTGGGAGTACCAACCAGATGACCACCCCAGGTTTAGTATGGTAAAAACCCAGGGCACCAGGTTCTGTTCTTCGCCGATGTGTTTGGAAAAGACCTGAATATGCCCTCGAAAAGATCAGTTGCCGGATCCCGACATTATGGAACAGGCCATCGTGCTGCGGAGAAAACTCAAATCCTGGATATCCGGGTTTACTCATACGACAAATGATTTTTTTATCAGGCCGTCTTTCATGATCGAGATCTTTCCCCCGCTTGATGAGACCACAAACCCGATCGCATTCGTCATCTGGCTGATCCCGGCCACCGATGAATGTCGTGTACCGTAGCCTTCCGGGATTTTCAGCTTGTTGCTATCGATAATAAAATGTCGTCCGGACGCCTCGATAAATCCATCTTCCCTGATGACGAATGCCCCGTCCAACATGGCCAGTCCCTTGATTATTTCACTGTTATCAGGGTTCGTGATAAACCTGCTTCGGGCATCCTGACCTGCAAATGAGTTGATCGTGCACGCCCTCGAGTTGGCCATCACGGCATCCGTATCTCCAATGACAAACGAGGTCCCAACTGGATGCCCTTCTCGTCCTTCGCGTGAAATCTCCACACAAAGGTGAAATACCGAGTCGAAGACTTCTTCTTTCACCCTGGTGCCCTCTAAAAATGAATACTTCCATGGATCGGCACGTATCTGCCGGGAGTTCCCCAGCCCCTGACCCGTGATATCCTCACCCAGGCAGAGCATGCCGGATAATGTACCATCCTTATCTTTGAGCGGGAGAATTTTCCATGCGACCCAGAATTTTTCCCCTGATTTTTTTTCATTCTCAAACGCATGAACGGTATAACCGTCCCTGCAAAAGACCGGGTCGTTGATCATCGCAATCATCTCCCCCGCATATCTCGAATGTTCGGGAACAATGGTACCGATCAGGTTCCTGCCAGTGACTTCTCCGGCCTGGTAACCGAACGCTTCCTGGGCATGGGAGTTCGCATGGGTAATCATCCCTTCATCATCTGTTGTGATGACAATCCCCGGGACCCTGGCAATGACCTCATCAAATGACCCTGACAGTACCCACTCTGAAGGAAAAATCTTTCCGGCATCATCGCATCCCTGGTCAGTCTGATCTTTTTGTTCCACGATCATGAGGTGACCTTTCATGGGGTCGAAACCATCAAGTCGCCTGACCCTGATCGTGCAACGGACACGGTTGCCTTCTTTCGTAGCAAGATGGTGAATTGCACAATGCCACCCGGCTTCTTTATTGCCCCGGAATATTGTGCGTGAAAACTCCTCGTAATCCGCAGGTGAACAAAAAAGGTCAGGTAACTCGATTGTCCTGGCAGTACTCTTCTCATAGCCGAGGAGATCTGCCAGGTGCCGATTTATTTTGCGAATTTTGCGACCTGAAAACACCGCAATCCCTATCATGCAACCATCAAGGACGTGAAATACCTCCATCGTTGCCAGCTTGTCCTCCTGTGACAGAAAATGCTCACGGACGTACCTGGTGATATATCCCGATGCAGCCGAATAAAGGGCATTTTTGTCACGGAACCCGGAAAGGTTATGCTTTATCGAACTATCCTGATCTTCCATCACGAGTGTGGCGTCCCGGAGATATCCCTCGCGGTTTTTGGGGACGTCAGCCGGTGTGACATCCACGTAGAGGAGTGATGCACCGGTAATTTTCGCGGTATCCCGAATGTTGCAGGACGCAGGTTCTCTCCCACCGATCAAAATGAGGTGGTAAGGACGTTCTGTCATCTTGTTGACCGCATTTACGGGAGAAAATGCCCTTTCAATCTGTATCCCGGGTAATCGTGCAAGTGAGGAATACAGTACCTTGTGGAACTGCTGGGAATTTTCGATGAAGAGGACCATTGACAACGATCAATCACAACCTGAATGACAAACAATAGTATCTGATAGACTGTCAGACAGATAATAATGTATTGGATTTGGTGGGAAATAACGGCAGACAGGCGTCGTACAGGTGGCCGATGCCATTTCTGGATACCGCTTCGCAAAAATCTTTGACCTGGAATATCATCAGGTCAGGTCAGGCCAGGCCAGGGAATAAGAAAATCCATGGCCGGGTTACGCCATGATCCCGCCGGGATAGAGAAATGGGAAAAGCCCGGCTCCAGACTGGCCAGGAATCCAGAATATTCTGGTGGTTGAAAACCCAACGGAGAACGAAAAAGGTGCTCCCCGGAGGTTTTGATGAGAGATTTTTCAGGATCAATCTTTCCGGGTCATTTTTTGTCTCTTAACGTTGAACCAGTTTGCCGGAAAAGACCCGCTATTCATGGGCGGTCGTGATACCCTGGAAAAAGAGTCAACCGGAAGGGGCAGCCGGACGGGAATGACAAGTACCCTTTCCGACCAATCCTACCAATACCTTTTATCGTCATCTCTGCAATAACTCCAATCGGTACCAATGATTTTAAATCCTGGCCACATCATTATCTTCGGACTCCCCCTGTTCTTCTACCTGGGGATTCTCACCTTTATTGCACTTATTTCGACCGCAATACTTGGCTTCCTGTTCGTGAAAGGGAAATATGGCGTCCGGTTCTCCTGGCATATGAACCTTGCAAAGATCACGATTATCATTGCAATTATCCATGGAACCCTTGTCGCCCTGGCTTACTTATTCTAATGTGGGCAGTGTACTTTTTATCTGGATTCCATCCACATTCAGATCCTTGGCCGGGTATTATGCCTCCGATCGGTTCACCAGGGGGGTCATCACCCTGACCTTTCAGTACCCGGTTGCATAATAATATCCATCATCTGTCCTGACATGGACAGGAACACAAAACAGTTCGCTGATATTCGTTTCAGTAAGGACCGCCTCTTTTAGGCCATCCATGCAGAAACGACCGTCTTTCATCAGGACCACGCGGGTAATCTCCGGGATAATATCATGGATATGATGAGTAATGAGAATGATACCCGTCCCAGCCTGAGATATTTTTCTGCATGTAGTCCTGAATGTGTGGAGTGCATGCAGATCAAGGCTGTTGGTGGGCTCATCCAGGATCAGGGTTTTCGGGCGGTGGACCAGCGCCCTTCCGATCAGTACACGTCGTGCCTCCCCGGATGACAGTTCCGTCATTATCCTCTCTTCCAGGTGTGAGATCTCCAGGAACTCAAAGATTTCGCTGGTTTCGTGCTCCATTTTTGGGGTAATATTGTGTTGGAACAGCCCGATACTGGAAAAATACCCGGACAGGATCACTTCCCGTGCAGTCATTTCCCGGGAAAATGCATACGCCAGGTCATTTGAAACGATCCCGAACGTGGACCGCAGGGAAAAGACATCCCACGTGTCCCTTCCCCTGATACGAAATTGTACCCCTTCCTCCTGCACCAGGGGATAATATTCCCGTGTAATTGTTTTGATAAAGGATGATTTGCCGGCACCGTTAGGACCCAGAATTGCAATATTTTCCCCCACCTCCAGGGTTAAGGAGATTGAATCAAGGATTTTCCTTTTCCCGTTCATCACCGTGATGTTTTTAAATTCCAGAAGCGGGGTACTCTTCAGGACATGAGGTACGTCAGTCTTTGCCATCGTGCTCATCGGGTGTTGTAATATGGTCTTCTATTCTGGCCTTACGGCAGAGATAACAGGTAAAAAAAGAGTGAAAATCTGTATCAAAATTACTTTCTTCTTTTATTTTTCTGATTGGCAGAAATCTTTTCCTTTGCCGTCAATGGCGCTACCTTGGTCCCTGTGACCGGGGCCTCGACTGTCGCGGATTTACTATCAGCTGCTTCAGGCTTTTTGCCCTTGCCTTTCTGATTTCCCTGCTCTTTCATAAAGAGACATACGGTTCTGAGATATATATACATTGTCTGAAAAGTCCCGGATCTACACGTTTTAAAGATTCGGATGGGACGATGTGCGCCAATTTTATATGTTCCGTGGGCATCAGCAAAATTCTTCTTTGTCAAACGGATAGGCCTCTGCGCCGGTGATGATTTATTGAGTATGGCAATAATAAAAAATGATAAAAAATGATACAATTGAGAATAGTACCTGCTGATGCAGAGGAAAACCCGAGTTTTTCAGTGTTTACCGCGTTTCGTCTTGGCAGCGTTTTTATCTTTCAATGAATTAATTTTTTGTTTATCTATCGGATCTGCAGCTTTCACCGGGGTATTTGTTGCCGGGTTATCTGCTGCCTTATGCCCCTTTGTCTTTTGCTCGCCCTGTTTTTTCATGGCGGTACTATTGATGCCCTTGCGTATATAGATACCCGCACGATGAGAGACCTGATTATTCGAGGGTTTTTCCGGGAAAGACGATACAATATTTTGTCCCCTGCTCTCGACTCAACTGGATTGTCCCATCGAGCTGTTCAGTCGATAGTAAATTTACGAGTTTCAGGCCCAGACTCTCGGTATTTTTAAAATCAATTCCCTCGGGAATACCTACTCCGTTGTCTGCGTAGGTCAGCGTGTACCGGGAACCTGATGCGTGAAACCCCAGGGTGATGACGCCATTCCGCCCATCGGGAAATGCATGTTTAAACGTATTGGATACCAGTTCATTCACGATGAGCCCGCAATGGATTGCGGTGTCGATATCGAGCAGGACAAAATCGATGTCAAAAATTGTCTGAATGGTATTTTCTTTGATCGAATAGGTATCAAAAAGGGCATCTACCAGCTTTTTTATGTAGGCCCGGAATTCCACCTTCGAGAGGTCATGTGAACGGTACAGCGTCTCGTGGATCAGTGCCATGGTCCGGATACGGTTCTGGCTGTCCCGCAAGGTATTGATGCTGGTCTGGTCCTTCATATACTGAATCTGCAGTTCGATCAACGCCGAAATGACCTGGAGATTATTTTTTACCCGGTGATGGATCTCCTGTAATAGTACATCTTTCTCTCCGAGTGTGTGACGGACCTTATCTTCTGCAATTTTCCGGTCAGTAATGTCACGTATTGACTCCACTGCACCGACATGCCTACCCTCTGTATTGTAGAGCGGGGAGGTAATCAGCCAGAGGTACGCGCCTCTTCCTCCATAAAGGTGCGGGATATAAGTCTCTGAAATAATGTTATCGCTTTTTTTTATGATCCCCGGATACAGCTTCTCTGCTTCCTTGTCATTATGCACCACAAGATCGATTAGAATCGGCCGCCGTACCCCATAGAATGGGATAGCGTACTCATAGTTTCCTTTTCCAACGATCTGATCGGCAGGAATACCCGTCATCTCTTCGATGGCCTTGTTCCAGGCGATTACAATTCCATTCAGGTCAATGGCAAATGTACCATCAGGCAGGAAGTTGATGATGTCAGAAAGCCTTCGTTCTGATAGTTTCATCGCCTCTTCTGCACGGTTCCGGTCTTTGGTTTCCAGTTCCAGCCGCTGGTCCTTCTCATGAAGTGTAGATACCTGGCCCCGGATTTCCCCCAGGTAAAAAAACAGGCCGAAAAGGACGGTCAGAAATGCCAACATCCGGACGATCAGAGTCAATGGGTCAGGTTCAGAAAATCCGTTGTAGGCGGGGATAATAAATGAAATGGCCAGCAGAAGGAAACCAGTACATATAAATATAGGCAACCGGCTCCGGTTTTCGAAATATACGAACAGGCTGACAACAGATATCGCTAAGGAGAGGGCGATAACCAGAAACGTGCCCGCATCATAGATACCAGTCATTTCCCATCATCATCCATATTTTTTCCCTATTCCCAGGTCATCATCTCATTAATTTCATGGTCTTTTTTTTCCGCACGGTGTTTGATCAGGGCCAGTTTTATCGCGGTCTTCAAACCAGAATCACTGAATGGTTTGACGACATACCCGAAGGGTGATGTTTTCTGGGCCCGTTCCAGTGTAGTTTCATCAGAAAAAGCGGTAAGGTAGACGACCGGAATATTGTAGATGCCGTAAATTGTTTCCGCGGCCTCGATGCCATCCACCGGCCCTTTCAGGTGGATATCCATCAGGACCAGGTCAGGTCTTAAATCAATTGATTTTTCAATTGCATCCTTTGCCGTGGATGCACGTCCAACAACGTGGTAACCGTAATTTTTAAGTCTCCCCTCTATTGTAAGCGCAATAATAATATCATCTTCGACGATTAGGATTTTCTCCTGTATGTCCAGAGACATTGTTGTATGCCTTTTATACTTCCAAATTATTTGAATTGATACGGGGAAACCCGGAGATGAATCAACCAATGAGCCATTGAGGACTGGGTGAAAGTCCCAGACTTTACCCGGTACCGGAAATTTTTGCCATTTGCCACTATCATAGTTAAATGAGAAAAAATTGTTTCATGTGGGACTCACCTCGATCTACCTGCAGAGCAATGCCCCTTCGACCATATCTCTAAAAGGGCTCAACCTGGTGGGATCGCTGGAGCAGACCCCATTCTTACAATAGTTCCGATATCCGGAACCGGATTCATCCGGTATAAATCCTGGAAGAAAATTAATACTCCAATTCACACTACAACTCATTTAAAAAGTTGGAGTGGATTACATGGCAATCGATACGGGAACGACAGCCTGGCTCCTCGCAGCCACGGCACTGGTAATGCTCATGACACCCGGTGTAGGGTTCTTCTACGGCGGGCTGGTCCGCAGGAAAAATTTTATCTCGATGATAGCACTCTCATTCATTGCATTTGCCCTCGTCAGTATCCAGTGGGTATTCATTGGATATTCTTTGGCGTTTGGCGGTGACACGGGCGGTTTTATCGGGAACCTTTCAAACCAGGGTCTTTCCGGAGTAGGCCTGGAAGCCGGACCTTACAGTCCCGCTATTCCGGGTTTACTCTTCGTGGCCTTCCAGCTCGTCTTCGCAACAGTAACGATGGCAATTATTACCTCAGGACTGGCTGAGCGGGTAAAACTCTCGTCATTTATCGTATTCGCAGTTCTCTGGACGACACTGGTGTACGATCCCCTTGCCCACTGGGTATGGGGCGGCGGGTGGGCGCAACAGATGGGGGCGCTCGATTTCGCCGGAGGCACCGTTGTCCATATCAGTTCGGGTTTCGGAGCTCTGGCAATTTCCCTGGTCATAGGCGCTCGTTCTGGATATGGCAAGTACATGATGGAACCGCATAACATACCAATGACTCTGCTAGGCGCTGCCTTACTCTGGTTTGGCTGGTTTGGGTTTAATGCCGGCAGTGCAATTGCAGCAAACGGTCTTGCGGCCAATGCATTTATCGTTACAAATACGGCTGCGGCAGCGGGTGCCCTCGCATGGTTGTTTGCCAGTTGGTACCACGGCAAACCAAGTTCTCTTGGTATGGTATCAGGGGCAATCGCAGGCCTGGTTGCGATCACTCCTGCATGCGGTTATGTCACCCCGATGGCATCAATTGTTATCGGCGTCATTGCAGGCCTGATATGTTATGCCGCGATGCTCTTCCGTATGCGAAAAGGTCTCGATGAAAGTTGCGATGCGTGGGCCGTCCATGGTATGGGTGGACTCTGGGGAGCACTCGCAACGGGTATCTTTGCAGCAGCCGCAGTAAATGGATATTCCGGCCTCCTGGAAGGGAACACACACCAGTTTGTCGTAAATGCAATTGGTGCCTTTTCTGCGCTGATATATGCATTCGGTGTGACATTCATCCTTGCCTGGGTGGTTAACAAAACTATTGGGTTCCGGGTATCTGAAAATGAAGAATATGTAGGACTGGATATCTCCCAGCATGGTGAACGTATTCATACATGAGGTGGACCTGATGCAAAAAATTGAAGCAATAATCAGACCTGAACGTTTTGAATTCGTGAAAAAAGCACTGGAGGAAAATAAAATTTACGGCCTGACCGTGACCAATGTAGAAGGGCGGGGGGACCAGAAAGGGATCGTCCTCCAGTACCGCGGGGGAGAGATAACCGTCGACCTGATTCCAAAATGTAAAGTAGAGGTCGTGGTGAAGGACACCGATCTGCAGTTGATCGTGGACCTGATCCTTACAGCTGCACGGACCGGAAAAATTGGAGACGGGAGGATATTTGTATCTCCTGTCACGAGATCGATCCGCGTAAGGACGGGGGAGATTGAGGAATAATTACCCGGTCTCTTTTTTTATGGAATTTACAGAATACCACTGATCGTAATTTCATCCTTTTGCATTTTTTTATTAACAATGGTTGAACAGTTTCATCGGGTTTTCAACGATTGAAATATTGAAGTCGTTTTCGTTAGAATTCCCATTCCGGACCCCCCATAAAAATTGGCTACAATTTCGACCAAAACCCAATATCACCAAAAATATACAGCGTAATTACGAAATTGCCTGATTAAAAGGGTTATATTTAAATCTGA
>CAIJED010000271.1 GCA_903819595.1 uncultured Methanomicrobiales archaeon
AAGCGCTGCATTCAGGTTTGTAACATCAACTCCCTTTTGCTGGAGGGATGCAGTCCGGTTCTCTGCAAATCCGAGTAGTTTATTTTCCATTGTGGCATTCATGACCTGGGGGGTTGCTCCATTCTTCTGGAAACCCTGGTGGGACGTTCCTGCTGCAAATGCCGGTACTGCAACGATTGCAGCCAGGCAGACAAGGATCGAGACGCCGATGAGTCTCATCTTTCTGTCAAACATCTTGCTTACCTCTTTGTTTGTAGGCCGGGTACGGAAAACATTCCGGTCCCCAGTTGTACAATAATTTATACAATTTGATTAGTATTTATTACTAATTGTTATACACTCTCGACTCACGGAATATATAGAGCACAAATCGTTCCACCATAACCTCAGTGGCTATATAGTGGCACCTGTTACGGTATGCGATAAGAAAGATAGGCCGATATTGATCGGCCTTTTCCCAACTTCCTCGTATCAGTCATTGTATTTTTTATAGAGACGGTTCGCAACAAACTGGAAGGCAAGGATGAAAAGTAAGAGCATCACGATATCGATAACCGGGTTAAAATGGGTATCCCCGGCAAAGGCCGCCTGGATCAGGTCATTTCCATACGTGAGCGGGGAAAAGTACGCGATGTACTGCCCGATTTGTGGTATCTGTTCCAGGGGAATTAATACGCCGGAAACGAAGATGAGTGGAAGCCGCACGAGGTTTAGCATGGACATGATGTCGCCGGGACTTTCCGTCGGGTACGCAGCAAAGAGCGTCCCCATGGTTGCAAAACAGAAAGATGTAAGGACCAGGCCGGCAATGAGAGCGGCGAACCCGACGATAGGTGTTGGGAACAGGATGAGCCCTGCAATAAGAGGCACAAAGGCGATGCCGAGGCTGTACAGAAACCCACTCATACTCTCGCCGAGGACAACTGTGTGCAGTGAGATCGGGGCGGATAAGAGCCGGTCAAAGGTCTTCATCCTCCGTTCAATGGGAATGGAAACCGGTTCGATCGAAGATGCAGAGAATAGGATCGTGATTGCGATAAGTCCTGGGATCATCACCGCCGGCACCTCCGGTCTCCCAATTGCGAACGCGAGAAACATAAAAATGGGAAAGAGCATGCCAGAGACAATGATATTCGGCTTGAGATAGTAGATGAGGATATCCTTCTTGGCAATCGCCCAGGCTGCATGAAGCTCCGTGCAGACCTGCCCGCACCACTCCCCGGGATCAGTCAACGGTCTTCACCCCTTTTGTCCTGATATCAAGACCGGTCAGGCGGATGAATACATCCTCAAGGCTGGGACCGGGGGTGTTAACACTGATGACGTGGACATGGTGTCTCCTCGCGTACTCCATGATATCCTCAAGGACCCCCGGGGGATCCTCGGTGATCAGCCGAAACTTGTCCCCCTGTTTTCGGACCTCACTTACATGGGGTAACTGCTCAAGGTCTTCGACATGGACTTGGGATACCGGGTCAAATGCAACTTCAATTGACTGGACGCTCTGGATTGTATGCTTGAGCCGCTCGGGAGAATCGATGGCCGCAATTTGACCCCGGTTGATGATGGCCACCCGGTCACAGGCGAGGTTTGCTTCTTCAATATTATGGGTTGTGAGAAAGACCGTTACACCGGTCTTGTTCAGTTCGCGGATCACGTCCCGGATAATCAGGTTACTCTGCACGTCCAGGCCTGATGTCGGTTCATCGAGGAACAGGAGGCGGGGGTGATTGATAAGGCCCATCGCGAGCGTGAGCCGACGCTTCATGCCTTTCGAAAAGCCGTTCGTCTTGTCATCCCGTCGTTCGGATAGCCCGAAGAGCTCGAAAAGGTCCGCCCCTCTCTTCTCCCGCTCTTTCTTTCCGACATTGTAGAGCTCCGCCGTGAACATGAGGTTCTGCCAGGCGGAAAGGTCTGTATAAATGTTGGACGTCTCGTGAACGATTCCCATCTGCCGGCGTGCGGCGATTGTATCCCGCACGATATCTCTTCCGAAAATACGTGCGGTCCCTCCTGTCGGTGCCGAGATCCCAGTCAGGATCCGGATAGTCGTGGTCTTTCCTGCACCATTAGGGCCGAGAAACCCGAAGGTTTCACCTTCACTAACGGTGAAATCAACCTGATTTAGCGCCTGAATAGTACCGAACCGTTTCGATAGTGAAAGGGCTTCAATTGCATCCATGGCAGCTCATATCCCTCGATGTTTTATTTTAAGGGAATTTTGCATGACGTGAGGTTTTCTCGTACCCATGTAAGATTTCTTTCCCATAAAAAGATGAATCATGTAAAACCTTCTCATTGTGGTTGTACCTGGACTATTTTAATTATCGCTCAAATTTATAGTTGTCAATTCGATGGTCAATCGGCATCGGCGAAAAGTATCGAGTCATCAAAAACTCCAGGGTTCATCCCTGACTAACATGATCTATCGGTAAATCATACATCTGCGCCCTTTGGAGATGCCTGCCATTCCTATATCGTTCCCGGAATGTGGTTCAGGTTTGCGGTTACCCAAATCGTTATTTTTTGTATCATGTACGGTATTCCAGTATCGTTCCGGACTTCAATAGAAAAAGAGGGAATAACCCGTGGGAATATCGCCAATAATTCCATTTTTCAAATCCGGGATGAAATTATTCTTCGAGGGTATCCAGAAGAAACACGTCGTCTATTCGTACGTTGAATAGTTTAGCAATTTTTGCAGCGAGGAACAACGAAGGATCATATTTTCCATTCTCAATGGCAAGAATTGTCTGCCTGGTTACCCCCATCTTCTGTGCCAGAGCTTCCTGGGACAGGTCATGCATCGCACGGTACACTTTGATCCTATTTTTCAATCTTGTTACGCCCCGTATTTTTTGTTGTAATAGAGAGATAGGAGCACGTAGAGGACAATAATTCCACAAAGAATACCAAGAAGCCGAAATCCAAAGACACCCAATATCTGTTGAAATGACGGAATTCTTCCCCAAGCGCCTCGATAATCATCCAGAGCGCAAAGAGAAAGAGGCCTACCCAGCTGATCTGCAATGTTCTCAATGCAGTTATCTCGGTGATTTTCTGGGTCCGTTTATCCTTGATCACCTCATCAATATGCATCCTGGCAAAATATATCCCGAGTATTCCCAGGATAATGGCTAGCACAGAAGGTAAAGGGTCAACATATCTACGGATAGCCAGAATATTACGACTTCAATAAAAGCCACGGCGGCAACAAACAGGTAAAAATAATTTTGTTTCATCATCCTTCTCCTGCGCCCCACAAAGGGGCCCATAATCATAATACCTATGTCCAGCCCGGGTTCGGTGTGGACTCCCCTGAAACATTCCATTTTGTTACCATACGGAAATCCGGGACATATTTCCAGAATGTCATCGCCGAAAAGAGCCCGAATTACGGGTCTGCTTCCCTCGTCCCCGCCCCCGTCATCCCCCACCCATTGGGACCCGTCCGATTCATCCCGCAGTCATCTGGAAACAGCACCTCATAAAGACGTGATTGGATGAGTATTTGCATAAACTATTTTTAGGGTCATCTGAAATTTTCCAGTATTAACATTGCCAGACAGCAAAATACAACGGTAAGATCGTAATTACCATCCTGAGTAATCGCTCATTACCCGTCAGTCCGGGAACTTCGGACTTCTTGTCATGCGGGGAGGGACCGGATAAACGAAAACTCCCTTACCAGGGATATGCTGATGAAGAATCACATCGAAGAGGAAAACGAACGAACAGTCTCTTCGAATGCAGGAGCTCCCCATGGTAAATGAAACCACTGGACCCTGACAGAGTGAATCAGTTGTTTGTCCACCGTACCAGGGAAAAATTTATTCCCACTATGCGTAGAGATAAACCAAAATTCGAATTGTATTGCTGACTCTTCCTTTGGGAGCTTCCTGCACGTTCGAGAATGAACCACCAGAAGTAGAGCATTATGTGTGTACCCCGCACGCACAGGTACAAAACCGTTTGATCTCAGGGAGTATGAATACTTTTAAATTAATAGAGAACACAGATCGTCTGTTGTGCGGTGCGCTAAATAGTTTGGTCGTGCTTCTTTGATAGGGAATATTTCCGCACGATGAGTGGTGGTGGGAACCCTGGAAACCCCACACCACTGCAATAATGTATTTGGTCTCTTTTCGTCCTTCTGATATCGCCACACACCCGCAGAAAAAGCGTCGGATATACTGATGCACCTGATTCTCGCCGTGATGCAGATAAACTCGAGAATGTACTCAAACAATACTATGGTGCCAATGCCCAGGTCTATTCGTATCACCGCATCCAAAAACAGAATTGACGAGGCACCAATAATCAAATACAGGATTTCTGAAACAGAAGCAGAAAAGTGTAAGGCGGGCTGTGAGTCAGGATGGAACAGATCATGAATGGATTACGGTACGACACAGGAGACAGCCAGACAAATTGCATCATCAAAAGATCTGGCCAAATATCTGTATCAGACAAAAAGCAGCAGATTTTTTGTATATTTTGAACGCCCAGTCCAGAGAACTATAACACGGTAGCACTGTACCGTGAGGCCATCGTCCCTGTCAAAAGACCCAACGCGAATCCGGGATGCGACCCTGACGACAAATACCCTGCGCAAAGGCATCCGGGGAAAAATGAACAGATGTGTAATGCAAATGAGTCCCATACTAGGCCGGGCAGGTACTACGACAAATGGAGCCTTTTCCAGGCTCACTCAATTAACCCCAAAATTCGTCAAAAGTACATGATTTTATCCCAGATTTAACGGGCCAATATCCCCAAAGAGGTACGCATACCTCACCCCAACGATTTAACCCCGCCCCGGTTCGTTTAAATCGCCCGCATTTGACTCCGATTGACACGGATGCGTAAAACGACCATTTCAGATGATTATTCCACGTATTATCCGAAAATATCGGTTTGTTTCTCTTTACCATTTCCCTGATCCCTTAACATACTGAATTTTTATCCCGGAATATCATCACATTCCCAAAATATGTACTTCTCTATCAGCCAACATCACCGTTAAATTTTTTATTCGATCATGAGCTGAATCCTCTGAATTACCTTACAAATCTCTGTTTTGCCTCCATTGGGGCAATTTTGTATGAACTCCTGAAAAATGAAAGCTTATTCCAGAGTGCCTGATAGAAGACCCATTTGCCTATAATTCACCGCAAAAATCCCGGTACTTGTAACACAGTTTCCCCTGATCGTGTTTTGATGATCTCTTCAACTGGAGCACCAGTTTTTAATACTCCTTTTTACAATGCAATGCATGCGTGTATTGTTCCCCACATTGAAAGAGAATGGCACAGCTGGTCTATTGCTCTTTGCTGGATCCCTTATATTATTATTCGGTATGATGTTTGCCGAATTTACGTATAGTAACTACAATATGGCCAACAATTATATCTCAGATCTTGGGAATTTTAATCACCCGGTACCGGCGATCATCTTCAATGCATCGATAATAATATTCGGAGCCCTGGCAATCTATTCCGGTCTGATTATCAGGACCACACTTGATAAGTGGCTGGGCATTCTGATCATTCTGGCAGGAGCCGCGGGTATCGGTGTCGGGGTATTTAATGAAGGCACTATTCTTTTTATTCATTATCTCTGTGCGTTTACAGTTTTCATTGGCGGGTGTATTGCCATCTTCTGGTCCACAAAGGTGCTCTATCGGCGTCCGACTTCCTATGTTTTCATGATAATGGGTTTAATTGTCGTTTTCTATATCTCCTTCGTGATCTTCAATATGGTGTCAGGGTCACCAGATAAAATCAGATTAGGAATCGGAGCCGGCGGCATGGAACGAATGGTAGTTTTCCCAACCATCTTCTGGGTTATGGCTACCGGGATCTATCTGGTTGGCCAGGCGCAGATCGACAAGACCACCATCGCAATCGGCGGTGAAAAAAAGGGCAGATTCTAGACAAAGGTTTCCATTTTTCCCCGATTTCCGGCAACACTGCATCTGAAACCAAACTCCCCACTATTTTTAATGGGTAAAATTCATTTTACCGGGCCAGTATCGCCGCAAAATAGCTAAAATATAATCAAAAAATTTTATTCCATTGACAACGATAAGACCTTTCTGAACAGACGAATTGCCCAGCATCAAACCACTTGTACCCTCAAACCTGAAAATGGACAAGGTCACATTATAGACACCAGGGAACCGGTAGGTATGAACCTCGTTTGGACCCGTTGCATTGATCCCATCGCCGAAATCATAATTCAGGAATGTCGGTGATCCTGTTGACTGATCCGTAAAGGAAACCTTCAGGGGTGCCATCCCGGTGACGGGTGAGGCGGTAAATTTCGCAACCAGGGGAACTACGGGTACACTGTTCACCGTAATGACATTCGGTTTTGTTGCGTTGCTGCTCATCACTAAATACGTCGTGGTGTTATATTTCATAATCGACAGGGTAATCGTGTAAACGCCAGGAAACCGGTAGGTATGGGTTGGATTTGGCCCTGTCACATTTGTTCCGTCCCCGAAATCATAGACCAGCGTTGTCGGATTTCCGACGGACTTATCAGTGCATTTCACCGTCATGGGTGCAGTGCCTTTTACAGGCAAAACCGTGAAGTCCGCCTGGAATGTCGGTTTCGGGGTGTAGGTATGCAACGGGAGATAGTCGGTATTGTTCATATCAATGACAAAAGAGGCATTACAGAACCCGTCTCCCCGGTCAGCATGGGTCTCTGAGAACCCCGACCCATCGGGTGAGGCCCAGTAGTTGCCACCGAGGTACGGCCCGCCGACAATGTTCGTCCCGGAAGTTTTCGTGATGTTCCA
>CAIJED010000272.1 GCA_903819595.1 uncultured Methanomicrobiales archaeon
ATCACATCGTTCCAGCATCATAACCCCTCCCGGGTCGTGTCAGGTTTACGATAACAGACACCTCCACCCGTTATATTTCGCTAATTTAAAGTATGAGATTATAAATCCATGGATCAACAACAGATAATCCTGACTGTCGAAAGGACAGTTCAATCAGGAATCGGGAATATCATGAAACGGCATAGACGAGGCGAATAAAACCGGATCCCGGAACAATTTCATCCTGCTTCACCTGCCACGGGATTTACCTGCCAACCGTGTAACGTCAGCGTATATTGCTCTTCGGTCAATATGAGTCTGATAGTTATTTTTAACCTCCAGCCAGGTAAAGGGCACTACTATCATGTACTTTTTTTTTATGGTGTGGTAAGAAAGAGGGTGTGAAGCTCCGGATGATACGAACTGTCGAATAATTGCCTGTTTGTAAATGAAAACGATGATAATCTAATAATGGATTGGAATAATTTTGTTATGCCGGTTTTACGGATATAAAAAAATAGAAAGGTATATGCCCATTCATTCGAAAATAACCATTTATATGTGTGCACGTTTTCTCGGGTCACTTTTTAAGCCAAAACCTCATATCGTCGAGAGTCCGCCGCCTCCGGTGATCGCACACGGCGCCGGCATGCAAGTGCCGGAATTTAAGCAAAAGCCCTATTTCATCGTCGCTTCTGTAGAGATGGGAAATACAACGACAAAATGCATCCTCACCGGCGTAAACCTGGAGACAGGGATGTCGTATGTAATCAACAAGACCGTGAAGATGAGCCGCGATGTCCGTAAACCACGGCCTGGGGAAGAAATATTCGGAGAGACTCTTGATGGAACACAGCTGACCCGGGAATCGGTCACCGAACTTGTGCGTGAAACCCTCCTCCAGAGTCACCGCGAAGTTCACCTGGATGTGCACACGGACCTGGACTTTGTCGTTCGGAGTACCGGTGTGGTTGCCGCAATGGACTCTCCCGACCAGGTGGGCGTTTTTGTCATCGCTCTCGCGAACGGTTGCCTTTCAGCAGGCGTACCCCCGAGAAAAATGACACCTCCCATGTCGAAGGCAAATCAGGCTCAAAAACTTCAACCCTACAGTTTTGCCGATAAAGTCGTCTTTGTCGGGGCTGTGGCAGGTGTAATTCCACCGGTCGGAAGTACGGGCGTTGAGATGGTGGCGAATGAAATGGAAGGGGAACTTGCCATGGCCGGTATCAAGGAGGGCGCGAAATGGACCCCTGTTGATTTCAGGAACCCCTGCATCTCAATCGATTTTGGTACCACGCTGGACGGTCGGATCACCAGTGACGTGGCGCCGGATGACCCGAACCCCTTTGCAAAGACTATCGGGAATTTTTGTGGACTTGCCGGTGCAGTCCCTGATGCGATTATTCGTGGAACCGGGCTTGTCGACGGGCGGACAGGTACAGCGCTTGACGTATTCGGTGACCAGAGCGTCCTTGGAGGTTTTTTTTCCAGTTCAAAACGAAGCGAAGTTGAGGACTTCGTGGATCGCTGCCATAAAATCATTGATATCAGGGTTGTTCCCCCTGAAAGGCGACGGTTCGGACGTGTACCGGTCTATGCCGATATTGCAAAGGAATCCGGGGTTGCGATGATTGGGTGCGATGCTGGCGAAGAAGGGAGCGGATTTTCGGAACTCAAAAAGATCGGGACGGAAATCTACGAGAATTATCACCTTGGCTTTATGAATATGGTAATCGACCAGGTATGCGCAAAGATGGCCCTTAGGTTGATTGATGTTGCCATTGACGAAAACCTTCTCTTCCCGAACACATCAATCGGGTTCACCGGGCGGGCGGCGATATCTGGTAGAAAGCCAGAGTATATCCTTGAAGGGATTGTTGAAAGAAAACTGTTTGATGACCCGAATGACCACCTGGTATTCGTGGATGACGGTCTCGCACGGGGGGCAGCGCTGATGGGAAGGTGTATGAACTCTCTAGGTAAACCAAAACAGCCGATTGGAGGAGTCAGGGGTGGCCCGTGTATTATGAACAGACGTATTAAGGCAGGAAAATAAACAGGATCTGAAAAGTGAGGAATGACCATGCAGGAGGAGCCATCTGATGTACCCGTTCAACAGCCCGAAAAGGGAATACCAGTCGAAAAAATTCCGGAGACAGGAGAACTATTTGACCTGGTTATTCCACCCGGTACACCACAGAGTGTAATCGCTGATGTCAGCAGGAAATACGACATTGAAGTTGTCGAGAGGAAGGAAAGGCTGCATTTTGCCAATATGGATGGAGACGAGAGGATACTTCTTGCATTCAGGGGAAAACTCAGCGTGATGAAAGAACTTGAACCATATTTTTATTCAAAAGTAAAGGAATTTATTGACAGAGCCTGACAACCACCCATACAATCTCCCAGGATAAACAGAAAAGTCCCTTGGCAAGGGTATTTTTACCGGACATATTTATGCAATAAAATCATCCTGCAGGGGAATTATCTCTTTTTTCGTTCTGATCCTGGTAACTATCCTGCATTGAAATATTTTTGACCAGTTTATATGATGATTAGAGAATTTTAACTTATTTTAACGATACGGTATTATTTTCTATGCTCCTGAGTTGATACCCGGTGCAAATTCTTTCCACCTCCATGGTATGACGATTTCCTGGCGATATTCTAAAGATATTTGAAAAATATCATGTTCTAGCCAAACCGTATCGGGACACATCGTCTGATACCCGTTCCACATCACAAAACAAAACGGTGTCCCGGGGTTAAACGGGCCCTGACTGTTTTAGAAAAATTCCTGTGCAGCGTAGTACGTGGCAGTTGGCCGATCATATGCGACGCCAACCCCGAGGAGGGTAAGTTGCTGATTATTCGCATCCATGATATTGTCCCGGTGACCCGGACTGTTCATCCACGCATCGACGATAAACCTGGCCACATCATCCGCCGTCCCAGGGTAATTACTAAGTTTTGCGATATTTTCACCGATCCCTACCCTGGTATAGGTCCCCATATCCTTGTTCACCTGGTAACCATGCCGTACTGCCCGGTCAGTGGGTGTTTCACCATCAAAATTGAGGTGATCAAAAAGGCCGGTCGTTGCCATATCAATACAGTGGTCACGGCCGATGACGGATAGTTGTCCATCCCACAAAAACGCAGGTTTTCCCGCCTTCACCCGCTCTATATTGGTATAATAGAAAATCCGCTGCTCGACCTGGTCTGTAGAGTTGTCAACAAGGATCGTTGCCGGGATTGTTTTTGCTGGAACCGGAGTGGGTGGGAGTACGGTTGGCAGGGGGATGACAATGTGAATATTGGGCTGTAACGTGGGTAATGGTATCAGCTGGGCGGGTTTTGTTTGAGAGACCGGAAAACCTGATGATTTTGTCGTATTGAAGCGGACCGGGACAGGCGACACGTCAGAATAATTCGAAACATATATATTCCTGATATATCCTGACGTTTTGGATGGAGATGATGAGGCAGGAGCAGGAGATTTTGTCGGGATTACAGGTCCATATGGCTGAAAGTACGTGGAATTTATGGGTCGCTGGGTAATAGTTGGGATATACTGCAGGCCTGTGCCTGCCTCCACGTAAATTTGCGGCTGATTAGTCCAATTCTTATCAGTCACCGGTCCATCGGGTGTTCCCGGGATCCTCCATGTGATGGCAGTTGCCGTAATCACCAGAATTCCGGCGATAAAAAGGATGATGAATGCGGCCTTCAAGGCACGGTTATCTCGGGATGCCATGTTGTCACTTCAATCGTATTCAGACAATCTGATATACTCTTTCCGGTGAACGGGAGGAGTCATGCAATTTCGTCAGGGATAACAAAAAAACAAAAATCAGCCTGGGACACATCGGGATAATGAGGTCGTTACGTATAGACCACGGACGAAAATATTTCAATTTGAGTTTCATTTTATATGTTTATGGGATGATGGCCCAGCCAGATATGATACCGTAATCTTTTTTGTCGCCAGAGTTCTACCGGCTGAACAATCAGGGTCATGCGATGCCGGTTCACCTCAAAGGAAACGGTTAAATGAATTCCAATCCTTTTTATACTGAACGATATCTGAATCACGAGGGATTCAATGAAACGCAATATAAAAATTGAAGGTCTACGTCAAATCCCTCTCGAACAACAGGAAATTGAACTGGTCGAGAGAAAGTGCATTGGTCACCCGGATAGTATTGCTGATGGTATTGCCGAATCCATCAGTCGTGCCCTGAGCCGGGCATACATGGAAGAGTGCGGCGCAATCCTGCACCACAATACCGACCAGGGTGAGGTCGTTGCAGGTGAGTCCGCCCCACGCTTTGGTGGAGGAAAAGTCTTAAAACCCATTTACATTTTACTCGACGGTCGTGCCACGAAACGTTTTGAAGGCATTGATATTCCAACAGATTCCATCGCCGTGGAAGCAGCCCGGAACTATCTCCGTGAGAACATCAGCAGCTTAAACCTTGAACGCGATGTCATCGTTGACTGCAAGCTCGGGACCGGCTCGACGGACCTCCGTGATGTCTTCCGGCCGTGCGACAGTAAAGTTCCCCGTGCGAATGACACGTCATTCGGCGTGGGTCACGCTCCCTTCTCTGAGACCGAAACAATTGTCATGGCATCAAGTGACTACATCGATACGATCTTAAGACCCGAATTCCCCGCCATCGGGCAGGACATAAAGATTATGGGCCTCCGTGACGGCAACGACATCACACTGACTGTCGCCTGTGCCGTTATTGACCGTTATTGCCAGGACATCAGGCAATACGTCGAATATAAAGAGATCTTAAAGGAACGGCTCGAAAACCTCGCAAAGAAGCACACCAAAAGAACAGTCAGTGTTCACATCAACACGGCTGACGACATTGACAATGGGTCAGTATTCCTCACGGTTACCGGTACTTCAGCTGAGATGGGCGATGATGGTTCGGTCGGCCGTGGCAACCGCTGTAACGGGTTAATCACACCAAACCGTCCGATGAGCATGGAGGCAACGAGCGGTAAGAACCCCATCAACCATATCGGGAAGATCTATAACATCCTCTCGACCCAGCTCGCAAGGGACTGTGTTGAAAAGGTCGACGGAATCGAAGAGATCTATGTCAGGCTCCTCTCTCAGATAGGAATGCCGATTGACCTCCCGCTGGTGGCAAGTATCCAGGTATTGCCAAAGCCGGGGTACGAAATGAAGTCGATTACCCGCGATATTGATGCAATTGTCAATGACGGCCTGGGGAATATCACCTGTGTTACCTCGAAAGTCATCAACGGTGAGATCAGGACCTTCTGATCCCCAGCCGGAGATGAACACTATCATTACGACTGAGGGGAGGTCTTCAGGTGATGACCTCCCATACGTCGTCCGCCTTGCAATTCCAAATAAAGGCCGGATATCCGTCCAGATTTTTGAATTAATGGATAAATCAGGCCTCCATCTTCTTGATGCCGGGGAAAGACGGTTGATTTCAAGGACCCCTGACCCCCATATCGAGGTGCTGTTTGCCCGGCCAATCGATATTCCGGAATATGTCGCAACGGGTGCGGCCGATATGGGTATTACAGGTCATGATATGGTCGCGGAACGGGGTGCCGATGTGGATGAACTCCTCGACCTCCAGTTCGGTCAGGCCACCCTTGTCCTCGCTGTCCAGGAAAGTTCGCCGGTACAGTCTGTTCAGGATCTTAAGGATGCGAAGGTTGCTACAGAATTTCCAGGTATTGCACAATCTTATTTTGCACGCCAGGAAATCCCGGTGCAGATTGTCCAGGTCGGCGGGGCCTGCGAGGCTACACCCTACCTGGGTATTGCGGATGCAATTATTGACCTTTCAAGTTCAGGGGACACGCTCCGATCAAATCGCCTGCGGGTGATCTCTGAGGTGATGAAGACGAGCACGGTGGTGATTGCGAACCATGGTGCACGGGTGGCTAAATCTGACAAGATTGAAGAGATTGTGCTGGCCCTCGAGAGTGTGATACGTGCCCGCGGACAATGCTACCTGATGATGAATGTCCGGCGTGCGTGTCTTACGGACGTACAACGTGTCCTTCCCGGGCTTTCAGGACCCACCGTGATGCAGGTAGCCGCGAGCGAGGACCTTGTTGCAGTGCACGCGGTGGTAAGCGAGGACCGAGTCTACCGCCTGATCAACCTGCTAAAACGAGCAGGTGCAAGAGACATCCTGGTGATGTCGATCGAACGAATGATCCGCTGATGGGAATGAAAATATTTCCTGCTGTTGACATCCTGAACGGGCGGTGTGTCCAGCTGGTCCAGGGCAGGAGGGAGTCTGCGACTTTTTTTGGCGAGCCCCGTACCTGTGCAACGAGGTGGCTTTCAGAGGGAGCTGATTCTCTTCATGTGATCAACCTCGACGGTGCTTTTGGCAATGCCGGTTCGAACGCTGAGCTCATCAGGGAACTTGTTCACGAGTCAGGTGTAACCATCCAGCTCGGCGGGGGTATCAGGTCTGTTGAAGATGCTTCCGGCTGGCTTGATGCCGGCGTGGAACGGGTGATCCTTGGTACGGTAGCCATCACTACCCCGGAGATTATCACCACTCTCGCCGATCTGTTTGGCAGGCAAAGAATCATGGCCGGTGTCGATGCACGGGAAGGACAGATCGCGATTGAAGGGTGGCAAAAGACTTCTGGTGACTACCTGGTGTGGGCAGAACGTTTTGAGTCCCTTGGTGCAGGCTCACTTCTCTATACGAATGTGGATGTGGAAGGACTCCAGGGAGGCGTGAAATTCCCCCCGGTGAGAGCACTTCTGGACCAGGTACGGCTACCGGTCACAGTTGCCGGAGGAGTCTCGGACACCAGTGATATTAATGGTCTCGCTCATATGGGTGTATATGGTGCGGTGCTGGGGTCCTCTCTTTATAGCGGGAGGATCAGGCTCCGTGATGCATTGGAGGCAGCACGATGAGGAAGACAGAACAGAAAAGGACCACGAACGAAACAGATATTCAGCTGGTGTTTGATCCGGACGGATTCATGGAAGTGCCCATTTGTACTGGCATACCATTTTTTGACCATATGCTCTCTGCATTCAGCAGGCATGGACACATTGGACTTGCCGTGACGGCAACGGGTGACCTTGAGGTAGATACACATCACACGATCGAAGACGTAGGCATCGTCCTTGGTGATGCCATACGGTTATCGACTGGCGACGGGCGTGGGACCAGGCGGTTCGCCCATGCAATTGTCCCCATGGATGAATCCCGGGCAACCGTTATCCTCGACTGCGGCGGCCGTGGCTACCTGCAGTTTGAAGGGAGGTTCACAGGAAAGACCATCGGTGGTATCGATGCCGACATTGTTGAACATTTCTTCTACAGCCTGTGTACTCATGCGGGAATTACTGCACATATCCTGTTCACAGGCAGGAATGACCACCATAAATGCGAGGCGATATTTAAGGCGTTTGG
>CAIJED010000273.1 GCA_903819595.1 uncultured Methanomicrobiales archaeon
ATTATCCCGGTGTTCGCAGCGGTTGTTTGGATCATCAGTTTTCTGCTGATCAAGGCCCTGTCACGGTACCGTGAGTTTTCTGCCGACAGGGGGTCTGCGATCATAACCGGCCGGCCGTCCCAGCTTGTCTCAGCCCTGATGAAGATCAGCGGCATGATGGCGAGCGTCCCCACCAGAGATCTCAGGGAGGTCGAAGGAATGAATGCATTCTTTATCATCCCGGCAATTTCAGGATCATCAATCCTGACACTTTTCGCCACGCACCCTTCAGTAGAGCAGCGGATTGCGGCGCTTGAGCGGATTGGACGGGAGATGGTGGAACATGGGGTTTAAAGAAGCCCTGAATTCATTGCTCGGTACCACCACCCTGCCGGGAGCATCTCTCGAAAAATTGTTTTCAATCTCTGCCGCCAGCATCACGATGCAGGCCGAGCTTGACCTGAAGCCGTCCTCCAGCGCTGGAGTCTGCTTCAAACCAATCGAATCCCAACAGTATGAGGCTGCCAGAAAAGATATCGAGGAACTGCTCACATACAGCAATAAAGAGACGGGAAGCACATTCAGACTCGAGACTGATGAATTCAGGTTCATATGGGTGATCCTGAAAGACCCTGATTTTGACGACCTCGTCGCGGGCGTTCACCTGGTCAGCCAGACCTTCATCGAAAAGGGCTTTGGTGCCTACCTCCTGTGTGCAATTTTCCGGTTCGGGAATGGACAGCCGGTCTACTGGGTATACAACTTCAAACAGGGACTATACTATCCCTTCATTCCGGCACCTGGAAAAACACGTGACAGTGCAACTGAATTTAGAATAAGATCATTGCTTGAACGGGAACTTCCGATCGAGAAAGATGTGGGGTTATGGTATCCACTTTGGGGTATCCCACTCTAACCTCCTGACAAATCCCGGTGCACCGAAGTGGCTGTCGCACGAGTTGGTTTTCATTCACCAATAAAGTGAATGTGGGTAAATTTTCACGCAAAAAAACGAGGAATATGATCCTTTTTGGCTTCTCCAAACGCTCCATCTGGAGAACGATTATGGTTCATGCGACAGCCTCCCAAGGGACTGATATTGCAACTGCAACCGGTTATCCTTTAAAAATCCCTTCACCCCGAAATACCTGCCTCGCTTCTTCGAGGGTCATATCAGCAGGGGGCACAATGACCGAGGATTCGAAGAGTTCCTTATCCGGTACCTTCTTTCCTTCGCGGAGGACCACCCCGATCAGCTCGGCGAGGCTCTTTTTGTACCCCTTTTCATCCCCCTTCTGCACATATTCGACGATCTTGTTGTCTATTTTATTCAGGTCATCATAAAGGCCGCTTCTGACATCGAACTGCCCCTGGCCTATAATTCGGACAATCATTTTCCCACCTCCGATTTGAGCCTGGCAAGTTCAGATTCGATCTGCCCCTTCTGGCTTATCTTCGCAAGCTCCCGATCGATATCATCCTGAGGTGCGGTGAAATCCACAAGTGTTCCCTTATCGATCAACTCGTCAAGGGCACCGGAGCGTGCCTTCATATCTTCTGTCTTGTTTTCAGCCCGCTCAATCGACATCCCGACATCAACCATCTCTTCGCTGATACCGGAGACTGATTCACTAATCCTGACCTGTGCCTCAGCAGCTGAATATTCTGCCTTTATGGTCTCTTTCCTGGATCTGAAAACCTCTATTTTTGTGGAGAGCCGTTTTTCTGCGGCAACAAGTTTCTCCTCCTCTACCTCCAGTGTGGCAATCTCCTTGTCAAGACTTTCGATCTGGGAAGTTATGGTATTTTTCCGCTCGAGGGCGAGCCGTGCAAGGTCCTCCCTGTTTGCCTGGAGCGCCTCATGCGCCTGGACTTCAAGTTTTTCGCTGTTCTGAACCAGTTTTGCCCTCTGCAACTGCAGCCGCACTTTTGAGGTAGTCACTTCCGCAACACCCCGTTTGACATTCTGCAGGAGATCAAGCTGTTTTTCATAGGAATAATCAAGCGTTTCCCTGGGATCCTCCATCCCACCAATTAACTTGTTCATTTTTGCCTTGATTACAGTCCCCATACGGTTTAAAAGACTCATATTTTCTCCTCCCCTATCTTCGATGATCGAAGAACGCGGTTACTTGTTAAGAGTACCTAGATGCACAATATACTTTTGGGCAGGGCTCCATATATGCGAACATTCTGTTTACGAATGGTCATAAGAGCTATCCATAACTTTAACATCACCTACGCATGTTACAATCAATTATGGATATTGTTGCAGATATCATGAAACAGGTTGCGACCGGGGATAACCTCTCCCAGATCAGCAAATCTGTCGGTGGTGATGAGAAGGGAGTACAGTCTGCCCTTAGTATGGGTATCCCCATGCTGCTTGGCTCCATGTCAGACACCACATCGAAACCCGGTGGAGCGGACATGATTACTGGCATGCTTGGACAGATGGGTGGTAGTAACCCCATGGATAACCTGGGAAGCTTCCTCGGTAGTCCCACCTCATCTACAGGGGGGTCCAGCATGGTGAGCAGCCTGCTTGGGAGTCAGATGGTCCCTATACAGAACGCAATCTCGCAGAAGTCAGGACTTCCCCCTGCTATTGTTGGGAAGGTCCTGGCAATTGCGGCCCCTATGGTTATGGGATATGTCGGTAAGATGTTTGCGGGGCAGAAGATGGACCAGAAAGGCCTCACCAGTCTTATCGGAGACCAATCGAAGATGGCCATGCAATCATCACCGGATGCTGCGAATATGGCGAAGCAAATGCTCGGATCTCAACAGGAGACGGCGAAGGCCACAGGCTTTTTTAAGAAAATCTTTGGTAAATGAGTTTGAATCTGAATATTTTTTTTATCGTTACTTTCCCGGATTGAAGAATACGACCGTAGTGTCCCGTAGAAGGACCCGGAGGCGGTCACACATGGCAAAAGTAAGTGAAAAAGATTCCTTATTTTTTCTCCAACTTAACAATGCAGCCAGTTAATGGTCATTCCATTTTCTTCCCCGATCCCTTCATTAGCCCGTTCTCGATCTCGGACCACGCACTCGGGACAGTGATGGTGTAATTATAGAGTCCCTTTTTCTCAGCCTCCGCTACCTGCTGCAGAAGAGACTCTTTTTCTTCAGGCCCATGATCACATGTCAACCATTTCTTTGATTACTCATCCATCTTTCTTACCATACTACCTATTCCGTATTCTTACTTGTTTAACATATTGGTTCATGTATTACGGGATATGTGATTGCACCTCCTTTGTTTTTCCAGAGATTCTTTCAACATTACTCACCTGAACAAAGGAGTTTGGGTACACTATTACACGCCATCCTTTGGAACATCGAAAGGACGCTATGAGGGTAAAACTGCAGTCAGATACCGGTAAAGCAACCTATATCGTGCGGATGTCCACTGTCGAACCGGTTCATGCCGATGTGAAATATCACCATGAATGTGATGAATTCAATGGCCGTGGGAAAAAGGATCGATATCGATAGAGTCCACAACTCTGGTCAAAAGTGTTTACTGAATAAGCTCACGAATTTTTACGTATTTTATATCAGGATATTTTTGGATAGGGAGATGTAAGTGGACGTTGGGATAAGTTAGAATCATCATTGCGGCACCTGTCAAAAAGCAAAAATACAAAATATCCGCGATTATCACTTCAGTTTCTTGCCTTCTAAATTATAGATTTACAGGCATAAACGTTGAAGCCACGTTGATAGCGTGAGCTATTACGAAAATTATTCAAAATACGCCGAATTTGAACGATTTTTTATTCTGTTGGTGTGTATTCGAATTGTTTTATTGTTGCACACTTTTTTAGATAAATATTTATCATTCGCGCGTTGGGAATTTTTCCTGACCGCTAATTTGTAAGAAAAATTGAATCCAATATTATTTTTGTGATACAAAATTAGTCAATAATCATTCAAAACTACCAGCATTTTCCTTCAGCTAATTTCTATGCCAGTCACTCATATTAAACGGCGGATTTTCCAGGATAAAATCCGCTTTCGGATTGTATTTTCTCACCGATGTGAAACGACAGGAGATGATGTTCATCGGGCTATCACGATGATCAAATCATGGTGTTCCGGATGAAACAGGGCCCGGTACTGGTTGTACATCCCTATCCACAAACCGACAACCGGCCATTTTTAGGTCATTGCCGGGCGAAAATTCCCACGGTACAACCCGGGTGCCGGATGTTCGTTGATGGGTTATGTACCCGTTGTGGTTCATATATCCCACTCACCAGTTCATCATTTCACACCATGCATGATTCGAATATAACAGGACCGAATAATGAGTCATATGCGGATGATCAGCCGGGAAAAGATTATCGAAAATCAGGTCACGATAATTCTGGAGAGATGTAACGTATGAAAAAAAGCAGTCTATTCATGCTGAGTGTTTCAGCAATTTTAATCATTGGAATTTTCTGTACGGGCTGTACAGATACTGGCAGTGCCTCAACGCATCCGGAGACGAATTCCGTATCCCCAACCGTACAGACCAGGGCTTCCATCGCAGTCAATGCCGGACAACCCATCGCGACTTCGACATCCGCTACCCCCGATCAGGGGATGAAAGTCAGAGACGACACCCAGGTTAACCAGTCTGGCATGCCGCCAGGCACACCACCGTCCGGAACGATGATGAATGGTACCCGGCCATCCGGTTCTCCGCCATCAGGAATGCCATTGAATGGTACACGTCCTTCGGGTACTCCACCAACAGGCGGCCAGCCACCATCAGGATCACCTTCACCCGGCAGTCCACCACCAGGGTAAATAATGAGTTGCGCTGATGAACAGCGGACCCCTCCATCTGCAACACGGGTGGTGAATCAAAGGACCCCGCATGGATACAAGGGTCCGGTCTATCCGGTGAACCGGGCAGATATTGTAAAAACGACAGTTTTTGCC
>CAIJED010000274.1 GCA_903819595.1 uncultured Methanomicrobiales archaeon
ACGGATCATTGATTTTGTCGAGGACTCGTGCAGGACCTGGGCAAATATCGCTGACAATTTTATACCCGGCGAGGTCTACAATGTCGGGGGAAAACCGGAATGGGAAATGGACATCAAAGAGTATTCAGATCTCATTCTCAACGCGGTGGGCAGGGATGATTCCCTTGTTCATTACGAGGAAGCTGAACCGTTTACCACAAAAGTAAAACACATGGACTTTTCAAAAGCGGTCCGCGACCTGAAGCATAATCCAAAAGTCCTCCCGAAAGAGGGGATCCAAAAGACGGTGGCATGGATGAAAAAATTCTATCATATTGGTGAATAACATGGAAGACTATTCAGAATTTTACCAGGGTTCAACAATCCTCGTTACCGGGGGAGCCGGTGCAATAGGGGGAATTCTCTGCAGGAAGCTCTCCACGCTGGGTGCAAAAAAAGTTATTATCCTTGATAACCTTTCATCGTCCTACGAATGGAATAGTTCCCAGTCACCTGACACGATGTTTGTGCAGGGGGATATCCTTGATGATGCCATCCTGAAACGCGTCTTTAAGGAAAAACCGGACTATGTGTTCCATCTAGCGGCCCATTTTGCCAACCAGAACTCCGTTGACAACCCAGAAAAAGACCTCATGATCAATGGGGTGGGAATTTTGAAAGTGCTACAGTATGCACAACTTGTCGGCGTGAAGAGGTTCGTGTATTCATCATCGGGCTGCGGGGTCTACGGACTCGAATCCAAGATGCCGTTTGAAGAACATGATGTTTCAATTCACCTCCACACACCTTACCAGGTGACAAAACTTCTCGGGGAACTCTACACCAATTACTTCCACAACCTCTACGGACTTCCGATTGTCAATGCACGCTTTTTCAACTCGTATGGACCCGGCGAAGTGCCAGGGAAATACCGCAACGTGATCCCGAATTTCTTCTACTGGGCAATGAAAGGGCAGGCACTCCCCATCACTGGGGACGGAACTGAGACACGGGACTGGACCTATGTCGGGGATATTGTGAACGGGCTTCTTGCCATGGGTGTGAAGGATGGCGCAGTCGGTGAGGCATTCAATCTCGGTGCAAGTAAGGAGCAGCGGGTCATCGATATGGCAACGACCGTGAATACGCTGACGGGGAATGACGCCGGGATCAAATTTACCCAGCGCCGTGATTGGGATGTAAAGACCCGGTTGCTCTCCTGCATTAACAAAGCAGAAAAGGTACTTGGATACAAGCCAACAATGAAATTTGAGGACGGGTTGAAGGAGACCCACCGCTGGTTTGCTGATAACTGGGATAATATTGAGAAGAGTGCGGAGTTTTAATCAAATCCGGAAGCAATAGAGAATAAGAGTTGAATAGTATAATGGATACTCATAAAATTGTAAGACTATTGTAAAATTTAACGAGCGAACATATGAAAATTGTCATACCAGGTGGTGCCGGATTTGTCGGGAGAAATCTCATCAGAGTACTGTACACAGCGAATTTTTCAATGTCGGATGTTGTGGTCATCGATTTCAGTCCTAAAAATCTGGAGTTTGTAAAAAAGTATGGTATCCGGATCGTCAATGCAGATCTATCCGTACCGGGGGAATGGACCAATGAGTTTGAAAACGCAGATATCGTTATCAATCTTGCAGCCCAGTTATCATCGCCAAATTCTGAGCCGTTCCAAAGAAATAACGTAATGGCCACGAAAAATATTATTGACGCGATGAAAAAAGCGAAGGTACAAAAAATTATTCATTTCAGTTCGGCTGCTGTGCTCTCCCTCTGGCAGGACGACTACGCCCGGACAAAAGCGGAGGGTGAAAACCTGGTCCGGTCAAGCGGTCTTGATTATTGTATTATACAACCCTCGATTATGTATGGACCTACTGATGAGACAAATATTGGCTACCTGATCAAATTTGCAAAAAAGGTCCCGGTATTCCCTATCCCCGGACACGGAAAGTGGCCTCGTCAGCCCCTGTATATCGATGATGTATGTCACCTTATTCTAAAATTTATTGAGCATTTCCCTCAAAATGAAGTGATCAGTGTTAATGGGAAAGAGACAATTTATTACAAGGATATGGTAAAAACGGTCCTTTCAGAGCTTGGCGGGTTTAAATTCAGGGTTTTTTTACCCATACCACTATTTATCTTCCTCATGAATTCTTACCAGAAGATGAAGGGGGTCGTCGAATTCACCCCTGATCAGGTCAGGGCACTGACAACGGTTGAGGTCTTTCCTGAATACCCGTGGTGGGATACCTATCATGTCCCGGCAACCTCATTTACACAGGGTGTCAGAACAATGCTCAGCTTCAGGGAGCCATTATAAAAGGGGGATTCCGATGAGTGCCGTTTTTGTGATACATAATGATTGGAAGAAGATGATCTGGGATTGTTATCCGGATAACAATCAGTTGGACAAGTGGAGGCTGTAATAGATGTGTGGCATTTTTGGGTTAATCGTCAGTAAAGATAGCAAAATGCTCCTTTCATCATTTAGAGAGACCGCGGATGCCCTTTTTATTCATTCTGAATCCAGGGGTAAGGAAGCTTCAGGAATCGTATTAAAAGCGGATGATTCAATATGTGTTTTAAGGGAGCCGATAGCTGCCCATCAGCTCATTCGATCTGAAAAATACAACAATCTTTTTGTAACCCTCCAAAAAAAGGAACCCAAACCTGTCTATCCCCATCTCGCCTTTTTTGGCCACTCCCGCCTGGTCACAAATGGCCAGAGTGAGTTAAATGCCAATAATCAGCCAGTTGTTAAAAATGGTGCTGCAGGAGTCCATAATGGGATTATCGTAAACGATACAGCCCTCTGGAAGGAATATTCAGACCTTGAAAAGAACTCGGATGTTGATACAGAGGTACTTCTGGCACTCATTCAACAGTTCAGAAAGAAAAACATCCCGTTATTACCTGCGATCCAGAAAACATTTGAGATTATCGCTGGATCAGCTTCGGTGGCAGTGCTTTTTGACGATAGCCCCTATGCGGTCCTTGCAACGAATACCGGATCACTGTATCTCTGTAGATCCCTGGAAGGGAATGAGCTCATCTTTGCATCTGAGAAATTTATTTTAAAACAGATCATAGAAAGAAACAATCCCGGTACTCACTTTGATCCACAGAATATCTTCCAGGTGAACGCTGGGAGGGGATATCTTGTGGATACTGAGACCCTTTCAGGATGGGACTTCTCTCTCCAGGATCAATTACCGGAATCCCTGCCCATTATCCTGATGAGTACTCCCACTATTCCCATTAAGGATATTTCTCCTGATTCACCATATCATCCTCCCACATCATTGGACTGTATTCTCAGTCCTGAAGTGAAAGCAAGTATGTCCGAGACATGGGAGAGTCTTTACCATGGCAAAGTTGGTCTAAAGCGGTGTACACGGTGTCTCCTCCCTGAAACCCTGCCCTTCATTACTTTTGATGAACGGGGGGTCTGCAACCACTGCAGGAATTATGATAAACAAGGGAGCAGTGTTGAAGGGGAAGAAGCTCTTACGAAGATCCTCGGACGATACCGAACCACAACCGGTGGACCGGATTGTATTGTTGGTTTTAGCGGTGGACGGGACAGCTCGTATGGCCTTTATTACCTGAAAAAACATCAGAATATGAATCCCCTTACATTCATCTATGACTGGGGGATGGTAACGGATCTTGCCCGGAGGAACCAGGCACGGATCTGTGGTACCCTCGGGATTGAGCAGATCGTTGTTTCAGCTGATATCAAAAAGAAGCGGGAATACATCAGGAAAAACCTTGAGGCATGGTTAAAGAAGCCGGACCTTGGCATAG
>CAIJED010000275.1 GCA_903819595.1 uncultured Methanomicrobiales archaeon
ATAATACTAAAAGCAGCAATTCATAAGACACGAGCCCCCCAATGTCTGCCGGAGGGTCAGTGCCTGGGTGTGACTGTGAATATGAATCTGCAGCAAACGAACCAGATAAAGGAAATTTTAACCATCCGATTTTAAAAAAACCTTCACAAACTTGCGATAATCTTGGAAGCACGTTCCGCATGCCTGCAGATCCTGCAGCAAACAGCCCTCTTCATCCGCACATATCGAGCAGGGATTACCAGTTGCCCGACCATCACGAGTACCATATCAGGTGTTCCTTAAGTGGGCACAATGGTACTGAGTACATTGAGAATATGACGCTGGAACGAAGGGCCAGGGTCAATAAGTCCGCTCTTCGGATCTGCATAGTCTGTTACAACATGGCAGGAAAACGGGAACAGAACGAAAGATCACCTCTCCCGTGGATTCCTGCAATTGGCAGGATGGAAACGATATCGAAAGATATTGGCCGATGTTTGATATGCAATCCCGGGGAAGCGATGTACCCCGACCGGGAAGCAGGGACGAGTATCTGCCAGTACTGTTACGACAGCGAGGCCAGAATGACCGGACCCGTGGAAGGGGGTAACGATCGATGACCACCTGTCCAGTTTCCCTCCGAACTGCACTCCTGATCGCAAAGGATAAAAAAAAGCCATTCCGAGGTGGAAACGATGGCGTTTGAGAAACCCGGATCGGGATAAGGAACAAATAAAGGCCTATTATTGTCGGAATCGTAAATAAATCGTTGTAAAAAGCAGGAATAGACCTCGTTGGAAATCGGGGGCAAATAAGGGCGATTTAAACGAACGGGAACGGGATGAATCCGGTGGGGTGGGGTAATGATAACCTGCCAAAAATAGTTTTGCGTTAATTCGGCGGTAAAATAGAGGAATTTATCCTTCCGCCGCCTCTGCGAGAATGATGGCGATGGTATGCCGGATGAGGAGAAAGAGAAGATCTTCTACCGTGGATTCGGGAAGAACACCGGTATGGTTATCCAGTTTTATTCGCGATTTATCCCTTAATATTATCAGGTATTGACAAAACAATGCGGTTATGATGTCGAACCACATGGTGATGCAAAAACTGGGGGCATATTTGAATCATCACTTTCGCACCACGCATGCCATGAGTTCATCCCACCGCATCATCCACAAAGATGTATGAATTTCGAAGGTCCTATCCCACTCTGTCCATGTTGCAAACGTCCGAGTCTCTATCGTTCCCAACATTCACGGACTGCCTATAAATGCTCCTATTGCCACGCAGTATTGCCCGAATCGTGTGTTAAAGATTATCTTCCTATGAGTGAACCGGGTTCAATGAAACAGAATCAAGAGGGATTTGATGAATTGCAGGACTCTCTTTCGGTTTTTATTTAAAAGGAAAAAAAGGACAATAATGATAAGTCTCCTGTGACCGCGATAAATCGATCCCTGGTGTTACGTGCAGATATGCAGGCATGCAGGTACACCTGCCACGTCGTGAAGTGCTAATTGGCCAATGCGATCACTGAGTCTTTCCTGTCGATACCAGGCCCTGTCTCTTACCCAATAATGGACCTCTTCCACAAGAGTGAGGGTCATTTACTTTTGGTACACTCAACTGTTGCCAGGCTGGTACGGGGCAGACAAACCACGCAACGGTAATCACCAGCAACGAGGTATTACCTTAAAAACGGAAGTGATCCTGGACGAAGTCATGATGCAAACGATATACAACTTGCCTGGTAACGGGGCATGATCTGCTTTTTGGGGGTATTGTGCTGCTGACTGTGTAGTTCTCCGTCCTCTGCCGTCCCTTTTCCCATAACCCGCTGCTGGTGATGCGGATAAAACATAATGATATCCGCATCATAAAAACCAAATAAAAAGTGCAATTTCTTCTTCCCAAATTATTCTCTTTCAGAAAATATAGGTGGCTCCATATATCTTCATAGGGAAATAGAATATCTGAATCATACCGGATGGAAAGCGGGGTACTATATGGATATCAGGAAAGTGCAGGTTACAGGGGGTTCTTCATTTATTATCACGCTCCCGAAGGACTGGATTGAGAAATTAAACGTAAAGAAAAATGACCCACTGGGTCTGATTACCCAGCCTGACGGGACCCTGCTGGTCACTAAAAACATCAACGATGCACAAGTGCCATCTGTCAAGGAATTCGACGTCACA
This sequence comes from uncultured Methanomicrobiales archaeon, assembly GCA_903819595.1. Classification (GTDB taxonomy): domain Archaea; phylum Halobacteriota; class Methanomicrobia; order Methanomicrobiales; family Methanospirillaceae; genus CAIKOD01. The sequence continues at coordinate 2,181 of CAIJED010000275.1, forward strand.
CCAATCGATGATCCTGCCTACCTGTTCAGACTGCTGATCGGGGCATACATTGCCGGGTTTACCACGATCAAGGTCAAAGCGAAAAACAGGTTCTCTCCCTTCGTCAGGGGAGTTGTACGGGATTTTGCCCAGATGACCATCGGGCCGGAAGTGGTCGAGGAAACAGATTTCACCATTACGTTAAAAGACCTCTTAAACCCGATGGAGATGCCGTTCGATAACACCCTCAAACGGATGTATGTCGTCGTGAAAAACATGCAGCTCGATGCTGTCGTTGCGATAGAAACAAATAATCTCGCCCTTGCCGACGATGTCATCGCCCGGGACAATGATGTTGACCGTCTCCACTGGCTAATCGCCCGTCAGATGAACGTGATCTTGAAAAACGTCAACCTCTCGAGAAAGATGAACCTTACTACTTCTCTCGTGGTGAACACCTACCTGATCAGCAGGATTGTGGAACGGATCGGGGACCATGCAGTCAGAATGGCAGAAATCATGAAAGGGATGAACGGGGAGGATATCGGTCAGGATACAAAGAAGGCGATTCGTGACGCAAATTCCCTTGCACTCGCGATTTTCGATAAAAGTATCGTCTCATTTTTCCAGTCTGATATTGTTGCTTCACATCAGAACATTGAGTCCATATCAGAACTGGGGGATGTATGTGAACGGATAAACACACTGTCCATGGAAATGGGTACCCAACTGGCCATATCACTCCACTATATTGCTGAGAGTATCCGGAGGTCTGGAGAATATGCAGGGGATATATCGGAGACGGTTATTAACTACCTGGTAGAAGAAAAAGAAGCATAATATCGGATATTCTAATGTTCACAGGTGAGTGGTCATTCTGGAAATACCGCGGACCATGCCCGGCGGGTACTCATCCTTTTTTAAAATTTTGTTTCGCGCAAGGATATCCCGTATCAAAGGCACATGACGAAATGTCCGGGAACATTACGGGGATGCGATAGCAATGGATCGGTATTTCCGGGACCCGTCGATGAATCACGGGTGTGTGTGAGGTATTTCTTTCTGGACGAAGTCACAATTGTTCACCAGGTATCCGCTGTTCACTCATGCGGTTTCAACACTATTCTTCTATAGGGTGTATATAGGAATCTATATTTTACATCGAAAAAAGGTATAAATAAACCACTCCAAGAAGGTATCAGAATATGGTACTGGTTTTACAGGTGATTAAATTTTTTATTACAGACCAGCAGGTCCGGGCACTGGTGAGTTGCCGTGTCTGAAGGGTTGCCTTTAGAACAGAAGGGATTCAAACCCGCTGCAAGGAATTTTAAAGAAGGCCTGATGACTTCGCTCTGGTTTACCTGCGCAGTGTTTGCTGTAATAATTGTTTTTTTTATCCTGGTATTCCTGCTCTATAACGGGTACCCGGCGTTTTCAACCATCGGGCTTCCTGATTTTCTGTTTGGTGACACCTGGAACCCCACGGGTTTTCCTCCCCTCTACGGTATCTTCCCGCTCATTATTGATACCCTGCTGGTGATGGCGCTTGCAATGCTGATTGCCATTCCTCTCGGGGTTGCGAGTGCGATCTATATCAGCGAACTGGCCCATAAAAAGGTTCGGGCGGTCATTAAACCCGCCGTTGAATTGCTAGCCGGAATCCCCTCTGTCGTATTTGGTTTCTTCGGGCTTGTCGTCCTCACTGAGCTGCTCCGTGTCTCCTTTGATGTCCCGAGTGGGGAATGCTGGCTTGCCGGTTCTATCCTTCTCGGGATTATGGCTCTTCCGACAATTGTCAGTGTATCAGAGGATGCGATCGGTGCTGTACCAAAAGAATTCCGGGAGGGCTCCCTTGCAACGGGTGCAACAAAATGGCAGACTATCAGTCGCGTTGTCGTGCCTGCCGCACTTTCGGGGATTACTGCCGCAATTATCCTTGGGATTGGCAGGGCAATCGGAGAGACAATGGCAGTCCTGATGGTCACCGGAAATGCAGCAATGGTTCCGTCTCCTATCTGGAATATCCTTTCTCCGGTCAGGACCCTGACTGCAACCCTCGGGATTGAGATGGGGGAAGTTTCCGTAGGCAGCCTTCATTATAGTGCCCTTTTTGGCATTGCAGTCGTATTGCTTGTCATTACCCTTGCGATCAACCTGGCCGCCTATCGGATCCTTGGGCGGATCCGGGCAGGACAGACCGGGGTTGGTGCCGGTGGCCGCAGGTATGTATCGTTTGAAACTGCAGACTCCCTGAAACGATATGGTGTCTATGTGGTGGCTGTACTTGCGATCCTGTTTGTCTTTATCGCCGCGGGAGTTATTATCGGGCTGGTCTGCATCCTGGCAATCCTCCTCTGGTTCGTATTGAGACAGAAATGTAACCCGCACCAGGTGCAGAATATGGCATTCGCCCTGCTTTGGGCCTCAATCGGGTTGGTATTATTCATCCTTGGCTGTATCATTGCCGATATCGTGATCAACGGCCTCCCGGCCATCACCTGGGAATTCCTCACTTCCTCCCCGGTTGACCTTGGACGGGGTGGTGGTATTGCACCGGCGATTGTCGGCACATTGTACCTGGTCCTTGGAGCGATCCTTATCGCGCTGCCCCTTGGGATCGGTGCGGCCATCTATCTGAATGAATATACGCGGGATGGCCGGGTCACCCGGTCGATCAGGGCAGGTGTTGACTTGTTAAACGGCACCCCGTCGATCGTTTTCGGGCTGTTTGGTTTCGCCTTTCTTGTCCTCTACCTTAAGTTCGGGGTTTCATTGTTAGCTGGCCAGGTGACTCTTGCGCTGATGGTACTCCCGACGATGATCAGGACCGCAGAGGAATCACTGAAGAATGTACCCATGTCAGTCCGTGAGGGGAGCCTGGCACTCGGTGCGACAAAATGGCAGACTGTGAGGAGCGTGGTATTACCACCTGCGGTCCCTGGTATTATTACCGGGACAATCCTCTCGATCGGAAGGGCCGCAGGCGAGACCGCCCCGATCCTGTTTACTGCCGTGGTATTTTCCACACGGACTCTGCCCTCGTCTGAGTTTGAGCCGGTGATGGCCCTCCCCTACCACCTCTACATCTTATCCACGAATGTTCCCGGGGCCACAAGTAACCAGTATGGGACTGCGCTGGTCCTCCTGGTCCTTGTAATCGGACTATATCTCGCCGCGATTATCGTAAGACGACATTACCATAGGAAAATCAGATGGTGATCAAGATGACAGAACAACATGAAATTATCCACGTTGACCATGTAAACCTCTGGTACGGGGATTCAATGGCACTCCGGGATGTGACCATGGGGATGCCTGACCGGCAGGTGACCGCCCTGATTGGACCTTCTGGTTGTGGGAAATCCACCCTGCTCAGGTGTTTAAACCGTATGAACGACCTCGTGGAACAATGCCGTATGCAGGGGGTGGTGAATTTTCATTCCAAAAATATTTATGCAAGTGATGTGGACCCCGTTGAAATCCGGCGGAAAATTGGCATGGTATTCCAGCGACCAAATCCCTTTCCGAAATCGATCTACGAAAATGTCTCCTACGGCCCCCGTGTCCATGGGGTAAAAGACCGGAAGCAACTGGACACTATTGTAGAAAAGACCCTTAAAAGAGCGGCATTATGGGATGAAGTAAAAGACCGGCTTCATGACTCGGCGATGGGCCTTTCCGGCGGACAGCAGCAACGGCTTTGTATCGCACGCACACTTGCGGTAGAGCCCGAAGTGATCCTGATGGATGAGCCCTGCTCAGCGCTCGACCCGATCGCCACAGCGAAGATTGAAAGCCTGATTGAAGAATTAAAAACTGAATACTGTGTGGTGATTGTCACGCATAACATGCAGCAGGCATCGCGTGTAAGTGATTATACCGGATTTATGTACCTGGGTGAACTGGTAGAATTCGGGACAACAAGGCAGATTTTTGAGACTCCGCATGAAACACTCACAGAAAATTACATTACCGGAAGATTCGGATAGGTGATCCTGGTGGCAGATAAATTCCACGATGAAATTGAGTTCCTCCGTCGTGATGTGGTCAACATGGCCCGCTTCGGAAGGAATATGCTGAACGATTCGATGAATGCACTGCAATTGCAGGACCTAACGATGGCACTGGAAGTCAAATCCAGAAAACTCACCCTGCAGGAACAGCACGATTCGCTGGAAGACCGGATCTTCACCATGATCGCCCTCTACCAGCCCGTGGCACGAGACCTCAGAACGCTGGTATGTTCCCTCCTGATTGTCCAGGCGAGTGAACGGATCGGGCGTTACGGAAAGGACATCGCGAATGCAACGCGGCATCTCGCTGACACGGACACGACGGGGAATTTCATCAGTATTCCCCATATGTCCGAACTTGTGGTCGGGATGATCGACGATGCGATCCTTGCCTATGAACATGAAGACCTTAACACCATCAAGAATATGTCTAAACGTGATGATGTGGTCGATTCACTCCGGACATCGATATTCCGTGAATGTTTGACGTATATGATGGAGGACCCGCGTACCATCACACGGTGCACCCACTATGTGATGATCTCCCGTTTCCTTGAAAGAAGTGGGGATCACGCCTGCAAGATGGCAGAAAAGATACATTACATGGTCATCGGTGAACGGATCGAGATAAAATAATCTATCCGAAAAAACAGGAAATGATATGTCTGCCCAGGGAAAGGAGAAACTACGCATAATTTTCCTCTGCAGTTATAACTCCGTGAGATCCCAGATCGCCGAAGGGCTGATGCGACATCTATTCGGCACCCGTTATGATGTGTTCAGTGCCGGTGTCGCAAGGAGCGGAGTAAACCCCTATGCGGTTGCTGTCATGAAGGAGATCGGGATCGATATATCCGGCCAGCGTTCAAAATCCCTGCTGGAATTCAAAGGCAGACACTTTGATGTGGTAGTAACCCTGTGTGACAATGGGAAAGACGCCTGCCTGTCGTGCCTGCCTGATGGTGGCCGTGTTATTCACTATCATGTCCCCCCTCCCCACGAGATTGGCTTATCGAACGAGGATGTCATGAGAGAGTTCAGGGAAGTACGGGAACAGATAAAAAACTGGTTGATCTACCAGTTCGGATAGACCAGGATTTTTCTACCTTCTTTTTATCTGATCCTTCGCCTTTTACCACCCGGAGAATGGGCAGCTGGCTTCCCATGGGATTTTTCATTCAGCATCGAACTGGAACCGGATGAGTTTAATTCTGCCATCTTCACAAATTACGTCCTCAGGCCATACGATGGCTATTGTAAATATATAGTTAATAGAGCATACTATATTTTTTAAAGATAAAACATATATCCATCTGCGCGAAAGAGGGTACAGGTGGAGTACCTGGGACGTGATGGTCACAGCACCCTGGGGGCCGATGGACTCTCCATCCATTGAACCGGACATCCAGCTCATGTTCGTCCTTGAAGGGAATGATAATTATCCGGGTACTCCCTTTTCCTGATTGTTGAGATATTCCATCATGTAATCATTCCTCCTCAAATTGGGGTGATTTTCCGCTATTCCGAATACGTGGACTTTTTTACCATTCGATGTCTGTTGCGGCTCCATCGAAATGATTTATAGTAACTCTATATTTTCTATATCTGAATATATTCTCTGTCGGGAATTAGTATATATTCAGCGGTCAATTGTTATCAGACCATTATGGTAAACAATCTTAAGAAATTTGGAATCGCAGGACTGGTCATTGCAGTGCTGCTCATGTTCATGGTCTTTTCAACCGGTTGTGTCAACAATACGGCTGCAAAGATTCCGGCAACCCAGGCGACCACCGTACCTGCCACGGCCCAGGCCCAGGTCGCAACCCCGGCTGCAACCCAGGCTGCCCAAACCGTTGCTGTTCCTTCACAGGCTGCATCGTCACCATCAGGAAGTAAGACCATCAGGGTTTCAGGTTCTACAACGGTCCTCCCCATCGCCCAGAATGCCGCAGATGCCTTCATGACCGCCAACCCCGGGACCAATATCCAGGTATCCGGCGGTGGATCCGGTGTCGGAGTCCAGCAGATTGGTGATAAACTTGTCGATATCGGTATGTCTTCAAGAGACTTAACGAAAGACGAAATAGCGAAATATTCAGACTTCATCGTCACCCCGGTTTCGCTCGACGGTATTGCAGTGATCGTCAACCCGAACAACAACCCGGTGAATTCGTTGACTATCGCCCAGGTCCGCGATATCTACAATGGAAAAGTTACCAACTGGAAGGATGTCGGTGGCAAGGATATGGCAATTGTCGTGATTGGCCGCGACAGTGCATCTGGTACCCGGACTTTCTTCACCGACACGGTCATGAACAAGACCAATTATGTCAAGACCCAGCTCGAGAAGAATTCGAACGGTGCCATCCAGCAGAGTGTGGCCCAGACCCCCGGAGCCGTCGGATATGTAGGGCTTGGTTTCATCGACCCGACCGTGAAAGCATTAAAGATCAATGTCAATGGGACACTCGTTGAGCCATCGGTCAAGACCGTGCTTGACAAGACGTACCCGATTTCAAGGTCACTTCTGATGATCACCAACGGACAGCCAACCGGTCTTGTGAAAGACTATCTAGGCTATATCCTGAGCCCTGATGGACAGAAACTGGTAACAAAAGAAGGCTTTGTGCCATTACCCTAAACATTTTTTTTGGTTACATATCTTACTCATGTAAAAGATTACGCATGTCCTGGTTGTTTGACTTTTTCTCACTTTTCAGCCTGTCTTCACTGTCAAATATAAATCGTATTCCGGAGCACTGCCCGGTCCCGAAGTAGTGGAAAGGTGCAATTCCCCCCAGGAACCGGCATGGTTACGGGACCTGTAAAATGTAATGCCATCATTGATGTTCTTCGGTTTTATCTCTTATTTTCTCGGGAATTCTTAAAAAAACCCGATTTTGCTGCTGGTAAATCAGGCGGGAATCGGTCCGGCCTGTTATGATGCAGGGATGAGGAGTGGATCACTTTCTGGTGTGCGGAAAAAAATGTGTAACCGATTACTCATTTACCCTTGCATCAGGATGTTTTCCGTGGTCTGGTTCGTTTTGACGGGCAGCAGGTACTCTGACAGGTCGCATCACAGGTTTTCGTATGGAGGTTGTCTCTCTTCTCTGCCCATCTGACCAACGGGATTATTGCTTCACAGAGCTGTTTTCCATCTTCTGTCAAAGAGTATTCAACCCGGGGAGGGGTTTCAGAGAATGATTCCCGGTGGATCAGTCCTGTTCTCCGGAGTTCTTTTAACAGATCGGTAAGAGATTTGGGACTAATCCCCTCCAATGTAGTCATAATATCATTGAATCGCAACCGCTCATGATGCCCGAGAATGCTGATGAGCAGAATTGCCCATTTTTTTGAAATGGTGGTGATGATGCCTTCGAGGGGGCATAAACAGATCCGGTTATTATCTTTTTCCATCGTCACTTTATCACTATAAACCTAGCAGTATTAATACTATCTAAAATATTGTAATGGTACAACAATTATTGGATGTGAAATCAGCGATGTGTGTAACCGTTCAGAATTAATCTTGAGATTGTGCCAGCACGTGCAGTTGTCAGAACACCCTCTCAACTGAGGATGAAATCAAATTACTGGAAGCCTGCAGACAGAGAATGCAGGTCCGGCTTACCATGACAGAACGAAGAATTGAGGAATTGAAGAAGAAAATCTAAGCCTCCCTCTTATTTATAGAAAGAATTTTTATTCAGCTACAATTCAGGAAATGATTTTTATGACCACGAAATATTCTCACATGAAACCTGTCGGCCTCACATTGCCAGGAGGGTATCCATGGATGCAATCAGGGCTGAACACTTAAAAAAGGCCTTCGCAACAGTAACCGCCGTGAACGATGTTAGTATCGCTGTAAAGGAAGGCGAAATATTCGGATTCCTCGGGCCCAACGGAGCCGGGAAAACGACGACGATCCGATTAGTTACCGGGGTTCTTACACCAGATACCGGTACCGTCCACATCAATGGCATTGACATCCACCGCCACCCGCTCGATGCCAAAATGCAGATGGGAGTCATCCCTGAAAGCAGCACGGTGTATGGCGATATGACCGCAGAACAGAACCTGCACATGAGCGGGAAAATGTATGGCATGCCCCGGGCCCTCCGGGACGAAAGAATCGATGAGATTCTGTTGCGGATGGGCCTTTCTGAAAAAAGGCACACCCTGGTCAGGACATTCTCAAAAGGGATGAAACAGCGGGTGAATATCGCGTGTGCCATTATCCACCGGCCCCGGGTCCTGTTTCTCGACGAGCCGACCAGCGGGCTTGACGTGCAAAGCCGGAGGCTCGTGATCGAGACAATTCAGGATATGAATGAACAGGGCAGTACAATCTTTCTCACAACGCACAACATCGAAGAAGCAAACACGCTCTGCCAGACGGTCTGTATTATCAACAAAGGAAAGATCGTTGCACAGGACAGTCCCGAACGGCTCAAAAAGATGTTTGACACGACGCAATCGGTCGAAGTCTCCTTTGACCGCCCCGTAGGACGGGATCTGCTGTCAGGGGAAGGGATTTTGCGGGCCGAGCCATGTGGTGACAAGTGGCGGCTCTATACGGACAACCCGGACCAGGTGTTAAAATACCTCATCGGACGTGCTGAGCGCGAGTCGATTGGAATTACTTCACTTGCCACATCAGGTCCGAGTCTTGAAGAGGCATTTATCCAGATAACGGAGTGTACATGATGGAGGTCCCACTGTTTCTCCGGGGTATCATTGTTATCACCGGAAAAAACATGAGGCTGTATTATACGAAACCACCCGTCCTGATGTTCGGGCTCCTGTTTCCGCTCTTTATGTTCTTCGCGTTTTTTGTCGGTCGTCACCTTGACCTTTCAACCTTCTTCCCGGCGTTTCTCGCGATGATGTTGTTTTTCACGGCGTCATCGGTGGGCCCGTTGATTACCCCCTGGGAAAAACGGGAAAAAACCTACGAACGGTTGTTATCGTATCCGGTAACACAGGATAGCATCATCCTCGGCGATGTTGCCGCAGGAGCCGTGTTCGGGATCGGGATCTCGGTCCTGGTCTGGATTGCAAGTAACTTCTTTATAGTTGTCGGGGTTACGAACTGGGTGCTGTTTTCCCTCGCTTTTCTTCTTGGTACCCTTTCCTGTGCCACACTCGGGGCCCTGCTTGCATCCCCGGCGTCCGACAGCCCGCCCAATGTCATGATCTTCTCCAACCTGATACGGTTCCCGCTCATATTCATATCCGGGATTTTCGTGCCGCTTCAGCAGATGCAGGGCTGGGGCCTCACCCTGGCGTACTGTTCGCCGCTTACGTACATGGTTGACCTGTTTAATGCGGCGATGTCCGGGAGATCCGTGTTTTCTCCGCTCACTGACTGCAGCGTACTCATCGTTGTCTCTGTTGGGTTTATTGTTGCTGCCCGGTTCATCCAGAAAAGGAACATGATGAAAGGGATGTAAGGGGAAAAAAATGCCAAACCGTTGCCAGGATGTCCTGGAGCGTTACCAATGTCATAATATTTTTGCGATGAGCGTCCCCCGCGGAGATGTTACTGGAATGCGAGGAATAGGAAATAGATTCCAATAATCACAATCATCACTCCGATAATTCTGTCGAATACCTCGCCGCTTACTCTCGCCTTCTCCTTGATTTTTTTACCCAGTGCACCGCCCAGTGAGCTGATGATAATGAGCGGGATGGAGAGGCCGACTCCATAAACCAGGACCGTGAAAAAGCCCTGGGATGTGGTCTGGCTGAGTGCGATATAAGTCAGGACGAGGATGAGCATCGGGGCCCCTCTCCCGATCGTGATTGCACCAAACGAGAGCCCGAGCAGGAATGCACCGGTGACCGTATAGGAGATCGGTACTTTGAAAAAATTAAAGACCTTTCGTATTGGTGGCTTGTAGAGATGGAGGAGCTGAAACCCCATCACGATCAGGAGTACCCCTCCGATCGCCCACGCGATGGTGCTGTTCAGGAATAGCAGGTATCTTCCGATATATCCTGCAATCACCCCGAGTGGGAGGAGCACAAGGACTGTGCCGGTACAGAATGAGAGGGTCAGTTTCAGAATACGGGTGAATGAGAGGTGATGATCCCCGCTCGTCAGGTATCCGATCAATCCAAGGCATAGTACGCTGTTGCACGGGCAGATGCCGGCAATCAGCCCGAAGATAAAAATGCCGGGGAGTGACGGATCGAAGGCGGTCATTCTATTACGGTTTTACTTGAAAACGCTAAAAATATAATTGGAATATTGTTCATTAACAATTGATGAGAGATGGCTTTGAGGTGGTGACGAGGAAGACCGTACCTGGGTTTTCTGATTCGGCACCGATGATCGATCGACTCCCTGACCCGGTTCCATGTCTCCTTTCGGAATATATGCCAACGCGACAAAAGTCTGGAAATCCAGATTTTCTGGTAAATTCTGGTGGCAGAATGATATTTTCCCGGGAAAGGAACCGATTTGTCCTCCCGTAATTTTCCTGTGCTTTATTTTAGAATTCAACACGCTGCACGAGTTTAGGCGTCACGTTTCCGCAGGCTGCGGTGGTAACACCACCGTGTGATCCCGGGAGAGGTACACGAAGAGGGCCACCGGGAAGATGTAGAGGAAGGCGAAGGGAATCGCACGAAACATTGGGTCCCAACTGTTGAGAAAGAGCCCTGTGACGGCGGTAACCGGGAAGAGAAGCAGGCGCAGTGAGAGGTTCCGGACCCGGGTCGGGTCAGTACCAGGAACACAGAGTACCGGGTCTTTGGATATGTGCCTCCATAGAAAGACCATGAGGAGCCCCGCGATCAGGATATTTGTATGGAAAATTAACGCGTAGTGATCGGGCATGTTGGTTATCGCCCAGAGCAGGGTGGACAGAGGAATGAAGAGGATAGAGAGGATGAACACGAACGATACGTATACAACGACCCAGTCATTGACCCGTGTGTTCTTCATAATTTCGAAGAACAGGATATAGAAGACCATGAGCATCATAAAAATGAAAACAAAATTGGTACCATTGGCAATGATGTTTTCTCCGGGAAAGGGAACGAGACCTGCAACAGATTCTGCAGAGGGAAGCGGGATATTGGTCCGGATAATCAGGGTCAAAGTAAATGCAAAAATGCTGTTGATTAGCATCTCGTTCATTTCATGCGGGACGAGTCCCTCCACATCAAGGGTTTTCGTGCATTCTCCGTCTGTTGGCTGTATATCTGCCGGGGTGATCATTACGACCCGGTTTTTTTTCCCCGTCGTGAAGGAGCCAGGTGCCGAGAATTGCTAATGCGATCACGGCCATGACGTAAATATACTGGGTGCCCGGGAGATGGCAAATTACCATGATGCACCCTGCAAGGGCAGTCACCGGGATGATCAGGAGGCTGATGCGGGTGCAGGGAGGAATCCCGGCCTGGAGAATCTCAGGTTTGAGCAGCGAGGGTTTCTTCTGGCAATGCCTCCATTCTAATACCAGGACCCGCCCGATCGCCAGCATGTTCAGGTGGATGAGGATGGGGAGGGCTGCATTTCCCATGGTGATGAAGGGGAAACCGTATGTAATCGGAATAACGATCACCAGCAGCAGCAGGATGAAGTGGAGGTACAGGAATGTCCGATCGCTCCAGGCGGTCTGGTGAAAGATATGGAACATGACCACCCAGACCAGGGCAACGATGAGGAACAAATTCACAAAGTTCAGGATGGATGGCAACTGCAACAGTCCGAACTTCTGTGCGATTTCGTATCCCACGTCGTTACCGGAATTCGGGATATTTATTTTATAAAAAAGCAGGAGCAAGGCGAAAGCAAATATCGCGTTCGTAAGCCGCTCTATATTGGTCCTGGCGACTGGTTCATCCGGAACGGGCCTCTCCTGCATGATGAGTCCTCTGTTTGAGCGATGATTAATTAAAGTTTCACGATACCGATGAATCCCCGGACGTACCCCGGGGGTACCATGACCTGCCTGTTCTACGTTCAGTTCGATATGAAATAATTCCGGATACGGGAATTGCGCTATTGGAGCCCAGGCATCACAGGCTGGTTGTCACCGGGGACAATCGTGCTCTCCTTATTGGTGAGCAGGTGCCAGTTTTTGTCTGCTCGATCTGCCAGTTCATCGCAATATTTGCTTATTCTTGACTGCCAGTCATTTGATCCGGTAGTTACCAGTCAGTACTCATGAAGTTTTTTTTATAAACGTGTCATTTTCGTAATCGGCGAATGCCTGCTGTAATTCTTCCTGTGTATTCATGACAATGGGGCCTCTCCATGCGATTGGTTCACGCAGTGGTTTTCCGGAAAAGAACAGGAACCTCACACCATTGCCACCTGCCTGGACATTGACCGAGTCACCGTCATTGCCGAACAAGGCGATCGTCCGGTTCACCAGTTCCTCTTTGTGTTGCTGGTCAAATCTCCCTGAACCACCGATCACATAAACAGCGGCCATGTACCCGGGTTTTACCGGGTGAGAGAACTGCGCATCCGGTTTAAGTGATACATCAAGGTACTCGGGTCCCGCCATGATATCGTGTACTGGTCCGGAAACACCGGCAATCGTTCCACAGATGACCCTGATGTCCACACCCCCAGGTATAGTGACAGCGGGGATATTATCCGCTGTAATCTCCTGGTACCGCGGATCCATCATCTTATGATCCCCTGGGAGGTTAACCCAGAGCTGGAACCCCCCCATCTGTCCATCGACTGGTTTGGGCATCTCCTGATGGATAATCCCTGAACCTGCAGTCATCCACTGGACGCCTCCGGCATCAACGCTCCCCACGTGGCCCATGCTATCACCGTGTTCGACGGTCCCCTCCAGCATGTAGGTCACGGTTTCAATTCCCCGGTGCGGATGCCAGGGAAAACCTGCAAGATAATCGTTCGGCCGGTCTGCACGGAAATCATCGAGCATCAGGAATGGGTCAAAGGCCGGTATCTCATGGTAACCGAAGGCCCGGTTAAGCCTGACACCGGCCCCTTCCATGGTTTCATGTGAAAATGACATCTTCACAATCGTTCTCGAATGGGTCATGTTGTGAGGCATAGGGAATAATATAAAATAAATGTACGGGAAAGAACATCAATTCCCGTATCGATATGACCGGGAGCGCAGATGGGAGAGTACCCTGATTTCCCGGCCGATTCGGGGTCTCCCAACGGCAAACAAGTTAATGGTTCACGTGGCTCCCGTCACAGAATGGTTTGTTCGATGATTTTCCACACCTGCAGAGGGTGAGCCGGTTCCTGACCGTATACTCTTTCCCGTCTGCGGATACCACAGGTATGTCACCACGCACCCAGAGCGGCCCATGCTCCCCGCGTGCGGGATATTCAATGGCCACAATGGACTTTTCCAGTTGCGGCTCGATCGCTTCTCCGGTCTTTTTATCACGGACCACAAGCCTGCCGGATGGGCAGTTACTGGCTTCTTCGATGGCGGTATCCTTTGCCTCCGGGATATCGGATTGTTTCGTGAGATTCCAGATCCCGCCTGCCCTCATGCAGAACCTGGCATGGACACAGAGACCTTCGTAATCCGCCAGTTCCAGTTCAGGTCCTTTTATGATCTTCGGATGGTGGAGATATGCTTCGTTTCCGGCAGTATCAGTGCCTTCAAAGCGGATCTTTGCGTGAGTTCCGTCGCAGAACGGTTTGTTCTTCGAATGCCCACACCTGCAGAGTGCATATTGTTCCTGGCGCGTAAATTCCTGTACCTCCCGCCAGTTCCGGCAGTAGCCCTCATCGTCATTGCAAATCTCCTCCTGTATCAGTGGGACTCTGCCGGACACGATATACGGACCGTCTTTGCTGACGGTGATCTTCAGGGGATTGTCCCCTGTATCCACGTCTTCTCCTTCTTTCGGTTCGCGAGAGTCCTGAAAAAAGATGTACTATTGATTTCTATGTTCACATCAGGCCGATCCGCTGCATCAGGGAGATCTTGTCATAAAAAAGTTTCTCCTCGATGATCTCCCCGTTTTTCCAATGGGCGACCGTGCAGAGCTCTACTTTAAATTTTTTGCCATTCGGCGGGATAACCTTGCCGTCCGGAGTTGTCATTGGTCCCTTGAAGGTCCCCGTGAAATCAGCGACCGAACACGTGTAGTCTCCCTGACCAAAGAAAATCTTGTACGGGCGGTTTCCGACTTTGTTGTCCGGGAATATTTTAAAGAATGCCATCGCCTCTTCCTTGTGTGATGGCCGGCTGTGGGTCGGGTCTGCCTGCCCTGGCCAGAATACATCGACATCCGCTGCGTGGCGTTTTTCAAACACTGGCCAGTCCTGAGCATTCCAGGCATCATCAAGCGTCTGCATGAGACGCATATTTTCTTCAACAGTTGACATTACTGATTCTCCTCGTATACCAGGGATTAGATGGGACTAAAAGGCCCCATACACTGATGGTGAACTATACTTGGGATACGATAAATCCTTGGTGTAGGATTCGGGGTACGTTTTATGGGAGATAAAGCAGGTAGACATTGCCCGTGCAGGGTATTCCTGTTGGGAATCTGCGGGAAAATTACTGAGGGATCCTTTTTGTGAGTGTGCCTGATCAGGCTCTAATACTATTCGTTCTTATCCGTCGTGCCTTTCAGGTACTGCATAATCAGGTCGATCACAAGCGGATTTCTGGGCAGATTAATATGGCAGTACTGGTCAGGTGCGGGCAGATTTTTTTCGTTATCAGGAGATGCTGGCAGGATATCCAGTGATATGCCCGGGAGCACCGATTCCCGGTGTGCGACCACACCATCACCATCGAGGGTGGCCCTGAATTTCCCATCCTCATCCAGTTCCCAGGTCTTTCCCTCAAACGAGGGGAAGAACCCGGGGATGTCCCTGGGATTTGTTGTAACAATGACCCGGTAGGTAATATCAGGTCGTAATCCCGCGAAGAGCAGATTGTGTATGACCTGGCTGCCGGGTCGGACGTCCTGGATGATCTGGTCGCCGGCCGGATCAAATCCCCGCGGGACAAAAACACCGGTGAGTTTGTTGATGATCTCCCCGCTGCGTGTTGGATCATTAAAGAGTTCTGCGAGTGCCGAACCCGTATTGGGTGGGCCCAGACCGATCAGTTGTCTGACGTTTAGTTCTCGTTCTGACCCGTCCATCACCTCGAGGAGGTACCGGACGATACAGGTCCCGAGGGAATGACATACCATATCAACAGGTCCGGACCAACCGTTGTCAGACCTTACTTTCCGGAGATAGGTATGAAGGGACCCGGCGATTTCCGGAAGTGACGAACCGTTCATTCCTGTATGATCGAATCTCCCGTAAGGGATTCCTGCGGCGTTGAGATGAAAAATCAGTCTTTTCCAGATTCCCGGGTGGCTGTTCCATCCATGCACGAGAATGACCGGGTACTGACGAGTACTCATTGATTACTATTTGAAACCCGGAACGAAAAGGGTATGCGATCCCGTGAAGAGTTTCCTGGGAGCCTGTCCAACCAGGAAGTGCAGTTGTCGAACAGGCACCTCTTATTAAAAACAAATAGGGAAAAAGTTGAACTCATACGTGAATAATAGGTGTGCCTGTCTCCTGACCCATGATCAAAATACTATTACGTTGATGACGAATTATCGTTGCTGCAGATTGCGAAATTGTTCCTGGAGAGAACCGGACAATTCTCTGTTGAGACCTGCACGTCCCCGGTCAACGCCAGGGAACTCCTGGCATCTTCCAAGTATGATGCCATTATCTCCGATTACCATGTGTCGGATATTGATGGCATTGAGTTTCTCAAATATGTCCGGCAACATTATGGCAGTATCCCGTTCATCCTCTTCACCGGGAAAGGGCGTGAAGAAGCAGTCATCCAGGCACTGGACAACGGTGCCGATTTCTACCACCAGAAAGGCGGAGATCCAAAATCACAGTTTGCTGAACTGCGAACCAAGATAGAAAAGGCAGTCCGGGAACAACAGGCTGTTGCGGCACAGAGGAACACCGAGCGTCGGCTCGCAGAGATCATCAATTTTTTACCCGATGCAACGCTCGCGATTGATGCATAAGGAACTGTGATCGCATGGAACCGGGCCATGGAGAAGATGACGGGAGTGACCGCCGGCGATATCATTGGAAAGGGAAACTATGAGTATTCTCTGCCGTTTTATCACGATCGACGGCCAATTCTCTTGGATCTCATCCTCAACTTCGAGAAAACCACTGCCAATGAATATGATATCATCAAACACGACGGTAGCACCCTCATAACAGAGAAATTCATCCCTGTCCTGTATGGTGGGAAAGGGGCACATCTCTGGTTCATCGCATCCCCGCTTTATGATGCAAACGGAATCTGTGTCGGGGCGATCGAATCCATCCGGGATGTCACCGAACAGAAAAAATTGGAGTCGTCCCTCCGGGCCAGCGAACGACGGTATCATAATATTTTTGAGTCCGCAGCAGAGGCCCTGATCGTGATAGATCGCGATTCCGGTAAAATTCTTGATGCGAACACGGCTGCCACACAGTTGTATGGATATACACGCAATGAATTCAAATCTCTGCAATCCCGGGATCTTACAAAAGATCGGGAACGGATGATCCAGCCTGACCGGAAAGGTATCCTGTATATTCCCGAGCGAACGCACAGGAAAAAAGACAAATCAATATTCCCGCGAAATCTCTGGGAATATCTATCCCCAGAAGAAACGGACGATCGCCATCATTACGGTGCGGGACATCACTGAAGGCAAATCAGCAGAGGAGGCATTATTCCAATCAGAACAGCGCTATCGCACTGTTTTTGATAATATGCAGGAAGGGTTCGCCTTCTGCCAGATGATCTATGATACATCAGGTAAGCCCGATGACTGGATCTACCTGAATGTAAACCCGGCATTCAACAGATTGACCGGACTGGCAGATATTGTCGGCAGGAGGGTAACCGATACAATTCCCGGCATAAAGGATCAGACTCCTGAACTTTTTGAAACTTATAGCAGGGTGGCGCAGACCGGCCAACCGGAAAAATTCGAAATCCATTTCACACCGTTGGGGATTTGGCTGAGTATTTCCGTATTCAGTCCGGAAAAAGAATATTTCGTTGCAGTTTTTGATGATATCACCATCCGCAAACAGGTCGAAGAAAAGCTCCGGATGAGTGGCGAGAAGTTCCGGCTCCTTGTGGAGTGTGCCCCGCACGCAATCTATATCCAGACACGCTCGCGGTTTACCTACCTTAACCCCGAGGCCCTGCGCTTGTTCGGTGCTTCGTCTCCTGATGAACTGCTCGCCAAGCTGGTCATCGAGCGGTTCAGTCCTGAGGATTATGCGATTGTCGAAGACCGGATCCGCCTGCTGAACATCGAGCGGAAACCCGTCCCCAGCAGGGAGTACTTATGCCTCCGTCTTGACAATACACCCTTTGAGGTTGAAATATCCTTAGTCCCGTTCCTATCCGGCACCGAGAATGGAGCATTGGTGTTCATGCGGGACATTACCGCTAGAAAGCAGGCAGAATTAACTCTTTCACGAAGAAATGACGAACTTAACACCGCCAATGCACAGCTTGCCGCAACTGCAAAGGAACTTAAACAGAATTACGAGGAACTCAGCGATAATCAGCGGCAGCTCATATAGACCAACGATTTTCTTTCCAGTCTGATTACCGCATCGCCGTTCGCTATTACCGCATTTGGTGCCGATGGAATAATCCGAAGGTGGAACATCGCCGCCGAGCAACTGTTCGGATGGTCCGAAGCCGAGATCATTGGAAAAACCGTCTCCTACACCCCCCCTGAAAAACGACTGGAATACGAGGCTAT
>CAIJED010000276.1 GCA_903819595.1 uncultured Methanomicrobiales archaeon
AAGCAGACGGAGGCAGGAGGCATTGCAGAAGGTACAGTTACCGTCCATGTCAAGACCGTATATTGCCTCGGCTGTGGAATTCAGGAGAAGACTGATTTTTTCTTCCTTCTCCCGCAGTGCCAGTTCCTGCCGGGTCAGGTCAGCTAAATTGGCCCTGAGTTCCTCTTCTGAAGCGGTCAGTTCTTCATAGGCTGCATGAAGTTCTTCGTTTTTCTTGAGCAGTGCCTCTTCCGCCAGCTTGCGCTCGGTGATGTCGCGAACAGTACCCCATACGTATTTGATATTGCGGTTCGGGTCAAAAACGGTAAATGCCTGAAGCTCAACCGGAAATACGTGGCCGTCTTTGCGAATATACTCCTTTTCGTAAATATCCGTATACCCGTCCTTCATGAGTCTGCGGTTCCAGATCTCTTCACCCTCCCATGTCTGCCATTTTTCCGGGGTAATACTGGGAAATGAAATTTTGCGTAATTCTTCAACACTATAGCCAAGCATGGCGCAATAGACCGGATTGGCGTCGAGGAAACAGCCCTGCTCGTCAACCATTACAATCCCGTCCCGGCTATCCGAAAATAAACTGCGATATTTTTCTCTGCTATCCCTCAGTTCCTGCTCCTGCCGGGTCAGTTCATCCAGATTGGCACGGAGCTCTTCTTCAGTTGCAGCAATTTCTTCATAGGCTGCATGGAGTTCTTCGGTATTTTTGAGTAGTGCCAGCTCCTGCTGTTTGCGCTCGGTAATTTCTGTAAACGCAGCAACAAAATGATCAGGCTTGTACTGGTAGCCTACACAATCGTACCATCGGTTATTGAGTTCAAGGTACTGTTCAAAGCGTCTAGTCTCTCCAGTCCGGGCAACCTTACCAAAGACTCCAATCCAGTCGAAGGGATCGTTCTCAATTCCGGGAAAAGCCTGAGTAACTGTTTTTCCTCGCGGATCAACACCAGTTAATTCCTGCTAACTTTCGGTCGCGTCGATAAAGTAGTAATCAACAGGTTTGCCGGTTTCATTATAGATCATCTTATGATAGGCTACACCGATGGGACCTTTTTCAAATAACGCCCGGAACTTCCACTCAGCCTCCATCAGTGCCGCTTCAGCCCGCTTGCGCCCGGTGATATCTCGATCAATGCCCGAAAACCCTGTGACCTTACCGTCAGCATTCAACATCGGGCTGGCGGTACTTTCGAATGAGCGGATGGACCCGTCTTTGTGCAGCCATCGGATGGCGACATTGTGCCACCCCACTTTCTGCTCAATGCACTGTTTCAGCATGTCCCTGACGGGTTGTCCATCATCAGGGTGTATAAGTGGAAATGCGTTGGTGCCCACAATTTCACTGACATTGTATCCCAGAAGCGGATAGACCGAGGGGTTGGTGTACGTGTGGCATCCTTCAAGGTCGATCCTCCAGACCCAGTCCGGAGAGATTTCAACCAACTGGCGGTACTGGGCAACGTTCTCGCGCAGCGCTTTTATTTCCGTATCTTTATTTTTTGTAGCCATCATTCACCGTTCCCAACCATCCGCCACGCCCCGTTCGGCACCGCAATCTCGAACCGTGCTCCCTTGCCAGGTTCACCGGTCTCGGTGATCGTGATGCCGGTAATGTCAAGGATCTCGCGGGCAAGGGCCAGACCAAGCCCTGTGTTCTTTCCGAACCCACGCTCGAATATCTGCTCTTTCTCATCTGCGGGTACACCGTTGCCATCATCTTCGCACACGATCAGATGGTCATCGCCGGATTCCAGGGAAGAGAACCGGATGGTCGTAATCTTCCCGCCGTATCGCGCCGCGTTATCCATCAGGTTGTAAAACACCTTGACAACCAGCGGATCGACGAACACTTCTGCACCGGTAGGAAGATCGTTTTTCACCATGACCTTTCCGAGCGGCGCTTGCTTTGCTGCAGTGTCCACGAGTGTGC
>CAIJED010000277.1 GCA_903819595.1 uncultured Methanomicrobiales archaeon
CCAGGGACCATTTGATTTCGAAAAAGTAAAAAAATTGGCCCTCTATCCGACCAGACGGAAAGGGATCATCTGGCTGGATGTACTTATCACCCCGATCAAAAATCGTGCGGATTCAACCATGGGGTTTCTCGTGCAGGTCCAGGAATTCACCGACCGGAAAATAGCGGAAGTGGCTCTGCAGGAGAGTGAGTGGAACTTCCACGTCATATTTGATCGTCATGATTCTGTTATGCTCATGATCGAACCGGTAGGTGGAAAAATCCTCGACGCAAACCCGGCAGCGGAACGCTTCTACGGCAGGTCTAAAAAAGAGCTCTGTGCACAATCCATTGATGAAATCAATACCCTGCCTCCAGGAGAACTTGCAGCGATGCGGGCAAAGGTTGCACAGGGCGGGATCACCTCGTACACCTCACAGCACCGGCTTCAATCCGGGGACGTCCGGACTGTGGAAGTGCATTCCTCGCCGATTACGATGGGTGGAAAGACGGTTCTCTTCTCAATCATCCATGACATCACCGGCAGGAAACAGGTGGATGAGATGCATGGTGAACCCGGGTACTTATCACGGGCAGGGATGGGAAATTCGAAATTTGCGATCAACAAACCAATTTAACATTGTGTCCTCCGGTTCAAAGACAAGCATGAAGTCGTAAGGGTCTGGAACGAAAACCAATAAAACCAGCACCGCTTCTCCTTCCTTGTCATGAAGTAGTAGATGGTTGCAAATTATCCGGTATTACGTAAAGACCTTCCGTAAACTTATAGCATTGAAGATCAAAAGATATTAAAAGTGTTTGTAAGTTATTAGTGAATAAATCAGAAAATGTCAGGACGCTTGCATCTGAATACTAATGTTGAATTGGATACTGAACGCAAATACGGGAGTATGAATATGGGGACAATATTCATCAGCGGTGTACAGACAGAACTGGCATCTGAACGAAAAGCACTATATGATTTCATCAATGGTGAGACATTAATAAGGCAATTTTTCGATGTTTTCCTTTTCGAAGGACTCCCTGCCTGCGATCAGCGACCGGACAATACATATCCCGACTGGGTAGATAAATCCGAAATCTATGTAGGTATTTTTGGCAATGAATACGGGCGGGAAGAAACCAATGGCCTTTCACCCACTGAAATAGAATACACCAGGGCAACCTGTCTTGGAAAATACCGGATAGTTTTCGTGAAAGGTCAGGCTGACGATAAACGGCATCCTAAAATGCAGGTCCTTATTGAAAGATCGGAGAAAGAACTGATCCGGCGCCGGTTTACTGATACGTCGGATCTGACATCAAAGCTCTATGAAGCACTCATTGAGTATCTAATCAAAATAGGAAAGATACGACTAAAACCACTGGATGCTGCTGCATGTCCGGAGGCAACCATTGATGATATATCGCCGGAACGAGTATCCTGGTTCCTGCAGAAAGCAAGAGACGAACGTAACTATCCCCTTGCTGTCACAACGTCACCACCACATACCCTCACTCATCTGAACCTGCTGGATCACGGTCAGCCCACCTGCGGTGCAGTCCTTCTCTTTGGTAAGACCCCACAGCGTTTTTTCCCTGCATCCACGGTAAAATGCCTGCATTTTTATGGTATTATCATAGAAAAGCCGATTCCATCCTATCAGATCTATGGCGGTACGCTGTTCGAACAGGTAGATTGAGCGGTTGATTTTGTTATGTCCAACCTGGCACGATCCGTTATTGCCCGTAACGATCAACCGGCAAGTGAGGTCCGATCAGAAATTCCTTACAGGGTTGTTCGCGAAGCTATTGTAAATGCAGTGGCTCATCGCGATTATTCATCAAACGCCAGTGTACAGGTTACGGTCTTTGCAGACAGGGTTGAAATGAGGAATTCCGGGTCTCTTCCTTCTGGTCTGACACCTGATCGTCTGCGGACCCCTCATTCATCAATTCCCCGATATCCTTTGCTCTGCAATCCTCTTTATCTGACGCATTATATCGAACAGGCAGGGACAGGTACGCTCGATATGATCTCGCTCTCGAAATATGCTGATATTCCTGAACCTGACTTCGAGCAGCAGGGAAATGAATTCGTTGTCACACTCTGGCGCGACTGGCTGTCAGAGGCTTATCTTACCCGGCTCAACCTCAACGATCGGCAGATAAAAGTTATCGGATATCTGAAGAGCAACCACGAGATTTCCAACATTGAATACCGTAAACTTACTGATGCGTCCATAAAAACCGCTGGACGTGACCTTGAAGACCTGGTCCAGAAAGGTCTGCTGACCCTCAAAGGGAGGGGGAGGGGTGCCCATTACCTACTTCGTAAAATTTCACAGGACCAAAATACGATGAGAATGATAAAACGCCCCGATATAAACAGGACAAATGAGACATAAACAGGACATAAACAGGACAAATGAGACAAATGTGATATGAGCGAACCTATCATATCTCAAAAAACTCCAGGAGCGGTACGCAGAATTGTCAAGATGGATAGGAATCGTGCATGATGGGTGTGGGAATGAAGGTGTAGGAGGAGAAGAACACCGACACCCCAGGCATCGACCGAACGATACGGGATTATACAGAGGAACAGCTTGCACGCTCTTCGAAGAGTTCTCCCGGATTAAAGGGGATATTCAGGAACACCATATCCATGATGTCCGGGTGCATCGGGCCATTTCACTTTAATCCAGCACAACGGGGTCCATTCCCGTAAGAGAAGGCAACCATCAGGACCGTTGGGTCTGGTAATGGATGTGCGTCATGAACATA
>CAIJED010000278.1 GCA_903819595.1 uncultured Methanomicrobiales archaeon
ATCTTGCAAATAACCTATTATTTATTATATCACGTACTAAATCCATCCTAACGGAAAATGACACAGGACCGGCTCCTCCAGATGGTTATGAGCGTGATGATCTCCGGAGGTTACCTCGTCTCCGAACGGTTCAGCATGCGGCCCAGGAGTTTCGACCTCATTGCGAGCAACGGGAAGATGACACTCGCGATAAAAGTTGTATCCCATATCGACAGTGTCAGCGAGGTGACGGCCTTCGACCTTGAGCTGGTCGCACGACACCTCAAGGGTTCCGCGATTATCATCGGTGAGCGGGCACGGGACGCGGAACTGGAGCGAGGTGCCGTATATCTCCGGTACGGGATCTACGCGATCAGCGTGTCAACACTCTACGATTATATTGTCGAGGGGATCCCACCACTGATTTATGCCTCACCAGGTGGCCTGTATGTCGCGATTAACGGGGATGCACTCCGCGAACAGAGGGAGAAGCGGAGTATGTCGCTTGGTGACCTGGGAAATCTCCTCGGGGTATCCAGGCGGACGATCAGCAAGTATGAAAGTGGGATGGGGACCACCCTCGAAGTAGCCCAGAAAATCGAAGAACTGTTTGACAGCGGGCTGGTGCAGTCCATTGACCTGCTGCAGCGGCATGCAGAGTCCAAAGAACGAGAACAGTCCCCGGACGAGGAGGCCCCCATGGGGTTCCTCAAGCAGATCGGAATGACGCTCCATACCCTGCAGCGGGCGCCGTTCCAGGCCCTGATCATCTTTCATGGCCATACGATCCTGACCGGGTATGGTACTGCTGAGCGTGTCGTCAAGCGCGCTGCACTGATCGGCAACATCTCGCAAGTGACCGGTACCCGGGCGATGTGCGTCCTCACCGATTACTACAAAGAGAAAAAAATCGGAAAAACCCTGGTGATTGGCGAGGAACGTCTTCAACACGTAGCCGACGGTGAAGAGTTGATCGAGATGATCGACAAGTGACAAGGTTTATATAGAACCACAAACCAACTTTTACCGCTCAAAGTGGTGAAAACTATGTCACAACAGCTTGGAGGACAACCGATTCTGATTTTAAAAGAGGGTAGTTCACGTACCCGTGGCCGCGATGCCCAGGGCATGAACATCACTGCTGCCAAGGCAGTGGCAAGTGCAGTGCGCACTACTCTCGGTCCAAAAGGAATGGACAAGATGCTCGTCGACACCATCGGGGATGTCGTCATCACCAATGACGGTGTGACCATTCTCAAAGAGATGGACATCGAGCACCCAGCGGCAAAGATGATGGTCGAGGTCGCGAAGACCCAGGACGATGAAGTCGGCGATGGGACAACCACAGCCGTCGTTATCGCAGGCGAACTTCTGAAACGTGCGGAAGACCTCCTTGAACAGGACGTCCACCCAACTGTCATTGCAGCAGGGTACCGCATGGCCGCCGAAAAGGCACAGGAGATTTTGAAAGAGATTGCCATCACCATCAAACCAGGTGACATTGCAATGCTCAAGAAGATCGCTGAGACCGCAATGACCGGAAAGGGCGCAGAAGCATCGAAAGACAAGCTCTGTGACCTCGTCGTCAAGGCAGTCACGATGGTTGCCGACCCCGACGGCACGGTTGACACCGATTATATCAAGGTCGAGAAGAAAGTCGGCGGATCAATCGACGACTCCGAGATCGTTGAAGGTGTCCTGATCGATAAGGAGAGAGTCCACCCCGCGATGCCGAAGAAGGTAACGAAGGCGAAGATCCTCCTCCTCAACGCAGCAGTCGAGTTCAAGAAGACTGAAGTCGATGCGGAAATTAATATCACAAGCCCTGACCAGCTTCAGGCATTCCTCGACGAAGAGGAACGGATGATCCGGAACATCGTCGATAAGATTGCAGCGAGCGGTGCAAATGTCCTCTTCTGCCAGAAGGGTATTGACGACATTGCACAGCACTACCTCTCAAAGGCAGGTATCTTCGCAGTGCGCCGCGTCAAGAAGAGCGACATGGAGAAACTCGGGCGTGCAACTGGTGCAAACCTTGTCTCCAGTATCGATGCCATCTCCAAGGAGGAGCTCGGACATGCCGGCCTCGTCGAGGAGAAGAAGGTATCAGGCGAAGAGATGATCTTTGTCGAACAGTGCAAGAACCCGAAGGCAGTATCGATCATTATCCGCGGTGGAACCGAGCACGTCGTTGACGAGCTTGACCGTGCGATGGAAGATGCACTCCGCGTCGTCAGTGTTGTTGTAGAAGACGGCAAGTGTGTCGCCGGTGGCGGTGCACCTGAGACAGAACTCTCGCTCCGTCTCCGCGAATACGCAGCAAGTGTCGGTGGACGTGCCCAGCTCGCCATCGAAGCATTTGCGAATGCACTTGAGATCATCCCGAGGACCCTTGCAGAGAATGCAGGTCTCGACCCAATCGACATGCTTGTTGAGATCCGTGCAGCTCACGAGAAGGGTAAGAAGACCTTTGGTCTCGACGTATTTGAAGGGAAAACCGTCGATATGCAGAAGGCCGGCGTCGTCGAGCCCCTGCGTGTAAAGACCCAGGCAATTGCCAGTGCTGCTGAAGCAGCCATCATGATCCTGAGGATCGATGATGTCATTGCGTCATCCAAGTCTGCAGCCCCACCCGGAGGAATGCCCCCCGGCGGCATGGACGGCATGGGCGGCATGGGCGGTATGGGCGACTATTAATCTCCCATTCCCCATCTCCCTAATATCTTTTTAATTTAGACCGTTACCTGGCCTAGGCTGGGCTTTTTCTTTTTTTTCAACAGGTTGAATTTCCTGCACAACTTTTCGGGACAGATAACTGGCGTATATATCAGGGCATATAAAAATTCCCGTCATTCTCCCGTTATCTTCCAGGACAGACAGGGACTCCCGGCGATCAGCCATCAATAACAATTTCAGCGAGAGCCCAATATTTTCTCCATCTTCATAATAAAAGAGGGATGACGCAATATCACTCCCACCAACATAGCATTTTATCGGCGCGAACTCGGCAAGTTCCTTTCTTCCGACAATCAGGTACACAGAAATTCGTTTTGCCGCACGTGAAATATCACTTCCATATCTGGTGATAATTTCTTTATCATTACAGAGAAGGATAATTTCGGATTTCGCCCGACGCAGGATCATCCGGATCTGGTTGTCCCTCGTCCACTCTGTAAACAACTTATATCCCTGCATGAGTGGTTCCGGCGTTTCGGTTTCCAGGGTTTTCAGACGCTCATACAATCCATCAAGAGACTTCACCGATTCCCATTTCAGCCGCTCAAACGTCTGGATAACATCAACAGGCGAGTATCGGACCGGCGACTTACCTGAAGCAACAATAAATCCTTTCCTGGCTAACGAGGTAAGCGTTTCATAGATTCTGCCACGAGGGATTTTCGTCTGTTCGTGAATTTCACGGGCACTTGCCACCCGCAACGCAGACAAAATCACATACACCTTCGCCTCATATTCACTCATCCCGATTCCTTTCAGTTGCGAAAGCAGCGATTCATCAATCATGATCTTAGCTACTATATTCAGGAGCACTTTCTTAATATCCTGATCTCGGCGATTAGATACGACATGATTACAGAACCGTTCAAACCAACGAAATGGACATTTCTTTTTCTCATGCTGGCAGCCATGATGATTCTCATGGGAGGTGCAGCTGTGGCACCGGCTCTGCCATTAATCAGCCAGGCATTTCCCGATGCATCAGAAGCCACCGTATCCTTAATTATTACGCTCCCCGCGCTTGCAATTGCTTTGACCGGCTTTTTCATCGGTGCTCTTTCGGATAGAATCGGTAAAATCCCCGTCCTTGCTGCATCCGTTGCGATCTTCACCATCGCAGGAAGTTCCGGATTTTATCTTTCCTCCCTGCCCGCATTATTAGTTGGCAGATTCATCCTTGGAATCGGCATTGCCGGCATAATCTGCACGACATCCGCCCTAATTGTCTGTTATTACGATGGAATCAGCCGTGCCAGGGTTCTCGGTTACCAGGCAGCTGCAATGGGTACAGGGGTATTAATTCTTGAAACAAGCGGGGGACTTCTCGCCGGTATTTCCTGGCATGCATCGTTCCTTATTTACCTGATTGGCGTTGTAATTCTCGCAGGGATTCTTGCAACAATGAAAGAGCCGGTTCTTCCGAAACTATCGAGGGTAATGGGAACCCCCGATGAAACCTTCCCTGCCTTCCTCCTCTTCTTGGCATATACAACCCTGTTTTTAGGTAACCTGCTGTTCTTCTTACTGCCTACAAAGTTACCCTACCTGATTACAAATATGGATGCAGCACGGATATTAGGCGAAAACACCGCACTTACCGCGGGAATATTCCTGGGAATCTCGGGCTGTTCATCAGCACTCATGGGACTCCTTTACGGGAGAATTGCCTGGAGATTCCACCGGTTCACTATCCTCACCCTTACCTTTAATTTCTTTGGAATCGGTTTGTGCTGTCTTGGTTTTGCGACGTCGCTTGCCACCGTCGGGTTCGCAGTGATCTTTATAGGTATAGGGGAGGGTATTCTGATGCCGACTATCCTAAACTGGATTGCCGCAATAACGCCACAACAGTTTATTGGCAAAGCAATGGGTGGGTTCTCAGTAGGCCTGAACCTTGGCCAGTTTGCTTCCACAATTGCTGTAGTGGCAGTCATTGCCATTGCTGCAACACTTAGTACTATGTTCCTTGCATTCGGATGTATAGCGTTTGTGCTCGCTCTAACGTATCTTTTCGCTCAAATAAAGGAAAAGTATTACCCTGCACGAGCAAGCCAAAATATCCTGCCACTGGAAGCCCAAAAATAGAAGTGAGAATGACCGGCATTCCAATATCCCATATCTCATCTAATTTTGGAAAAGTTAAATGGGTTGACACTTGTCGGAGATGTACTTAGTCACGTTCCTGGGGTTCCACCCTGCCGGTTCGGAGACTTCGGTTGGGATAGTTGACTATACCCCAGTCTCTGAAACTTTCAGGAGTTTACCGTTGAATCCTGCCCGACGAATATCTTATATGGAGGTATGGGCATGGTGGGAGTGAAACCCACTCCTTTCCTTTTTTTGACTAATACGAAGGATTTCAACACACCAAAAACAAGAAATTATGGTGTATTACCCAAAACACCGGGTAAAATTGGAAACAGAATTACTTTTCTTCCCGAACCATGGTAACGGCTTTTTTCGGGCATTCATTTGCACAGATTCCGCACCCTTTACAGAACCCGAGGTCAATTTCAAGGTCTTCGTTGATTGCCTGGTCTGGGCAGTACATCGCACAGAGACCGCACTGGTTACATTTTTCTTTGTCCACGACAGGTCGGAACACACGCCATGAACCTGTCTTACCGCAGGCACCAACCGTTGGTTTACTCAATGCAAGTCGCTCTCTCATACCACCAGCTCCATGTACGCGGCTTCGGCAGCTTTCACATTCCGGTCATCTGAAAACATCTCTGAGATCGCGAGTTTTGCAGAATCCATCGAAACGATCCCCATCTTTGCCAGTGCTCCGATGACCGGGGTGTTCAGGATCGGACTCCCTGCAACGACCAGGTTTAACCTGAGCGCGATCGAGGTCAGGTCCACAGAAAGCGTCTGGAAACCTTTCATGTCGTGTGGCAGTGTGCCGTTCAGGAGCACTTTCCCGCCTGGTATCAGGCCCTGCAGGACATCGACGACATCCATGATGCTGTTATCGAGGACGACGATGAGGTCCGGCTTTTTGATCTGGCTATACACCCGGATCGGACTTTCATCAATCCTCACGAAGGAGACGACCGGCGCACCCCGTCGTTCCGCCCCGTAAAACGGGAATGCCGTGGCGAACTTATGGTCCCTGAACGCAGCCAGGGCCAGGAGCTTCGCAGCGGTCACACCCCCCTGTCCACCACGTGAATGGATCCGTATTTCATACATCAGAGGTCACCCCGAACCAGGACTCTTCTCCGGGCCGCCTGCCCCGGATGAAACCTGCAATATCGTCGTAGGTCACTTCCTGCCCGCCAAGCCCGGCGATCACGCTGTACGGCTCGGCCCTGCACTTAGATCTGACGGCGTCAGCAAGGATTCCGCCATAACCAAAGGAGTAATCACGGTCAATCACGACGACGTCCCTGCTGGCGAGGTCAAGTTTCGGGAATGGTCTGAACCACCGGATACGCATCGATCCGGCCCTGATACCCTCCTTCCTGAGCAGATCGATGGCTACTTCTGCTTCTTTACCCAGGGTTCCCATAGATACGATGACGACATCGGCGTCCTCTACCTGGTAATCATCGGTGAACCCGTATGAACGGTTGAAACGCCGTGAAAACTCCTGCTCTGTTGACTCGATGACCTTGCATGAGTCACGCATCGAACGTTCGATGTCCCAGCGGAACTTAAAATATTCATCCGGCCCGGTCAGGGGACCATATCCACGAGGGTTCTTCACGTCAATCGCGTGAGGGAGGCGCAATGGAGGGACAAAATCCCCTAGATCTACCGTTTCAAGCGACTGGTTGATATGGGAAAGTGAAAACCCGTCCAGGTTGACCATGACCGGGAGGAGGACATCATCATGTTCTGCGATCCTGAATGCCATCAGGGTCGTATCATATGCCTCCTGCACCGTGCTGACATATACCTGCAGCCAACCGGTATCCCGCTCCTGCATGGAATCGGTGTGTTCTGCCCAGATATTCCAGCCGGGACCAATTGCCCGGTTCACATTCGCCATGACGATCGGGAGGCGTCCGCCTGCTGCCCAGTTGACCATCTCGTGCATATAGAGGAGACCATGTGAACTGGTGGCGGTAAATGTCCTTGCACCGGTTACACTGGCCCCGATACAGGCGGCCATCGCGGAATGCTCGCTCTCAACTGGTATATACTGGCTTTTCAGTTCGCCATTCGTGACATACTCGGCGATCTGCTCGAC
>CAIJED010000279.1 GCA_903819595.1 uncultured Methanomicrobiales archaeon
AAACAAACCGCACGGACTGGTCATAAGGCAATTACCCGGAAAAATCTCGGCGATAAGAAGATCAAGATGATCTATGGTCAGGGGACATCCAAGGTCCTGACGAGGAATGTGGACGTACCCGAATCTGAAAGCCGACGTTTCTGCATCACTGATGATGAGATCCTCATTCTGGCAGAGTACGCTATCAAAATTGAGGATCACTATTCAGGCAAAGCCCATCAGCCAGTCCCGATGGATATTGAATGGGCAAAGGATGGAATCACCGGGGAATTGTTTATCGTACAGGCAAGACCAGAGACCGTTCACTCACAGGAAGAGAAGGATGTTCTTCTGACGTATCATCTGGAGCAACGAGGGCAGGTTATCGCGAAAGGTAGGAGCGTAGGAGAAAAGATTGCAGCAGGAAAGGCCCGAATAATCACTGATGTGAGCCACCTCTCCGAGTTCCAGCCAGGGGAAATTCTTATCACTGATACAACAAACCCTGATTGGGAGCCGGTCATGAAGACGGCCACTGCGATCGTTACTAATCGGGGAGGGCGTACCTGTCATGCCGCTATTGTAAGTCGGGAGCTTGGTCTTGCAGCGGTAGTAGGGACGAACGACGCTACAGAAAAGATCAGAACCGGACAGGATGTGACCGTCAACTGCTCAGAAGGGGACGAAGGGGTCGTGTACGATGGAATATTGCCGTTCCACGTTGATAGTGAGTCCTTAAAGAACTTAACCCGTCCGAAAACAAAGATAATGATGAATCTTGGGAACCCTGATGAAGCCTTTGCCTTTTCAATGATCCCGAACAATATCCTTCTTATTGATGAATTCAGCCGTTTATTTGACGGATTCTCAATTGGGTCAAACGATCTGACCCAGTTGACTCTCGGTATTGATCGTGACTCTGGAGTGATCGCCCATGAATTCGACGAACGAGATCCCGGGGTGATGAAATTCATATCCATGGCGATACAGGGTGCACACCGGAACGGAAGACATAGCGGGATCTGCGGGGAGGCGCCAAGTGATTACCCGGAGTTTGCCGAGTTCCTGGTCAGGGAGGGCATTGATTCAATATCACTGAACCCGGACTCATTGATGAAAATCACCCGGACCGTGGTTGAGATGGAGACGCGTCTGGATAAACAGAGAGCAAAATGAATGAAGATGAATCCTACATTTCTCGCGGGTGGCCCAACAGGGCCTGGAAGGTCGGATGCAGGGCCAAATAGTAAAAGAAGCCCCCCACTTTCCCAATTCAACATTTATCGAAACCTTTACCTGACCCAAAGGCATTCCCGTATGCGAGAGTGCTAAATGGTCACAAAATACTTCTTATTCTCGTTCATTTACTTCTCGCCTTTCAGCCGGCTGAAACGGCAACCCAACCGGGGGTAGGAAAACATATCAAGTTTAAACAGACTGGTTCACTCAACAATGATGAGCTCAAGTACCTTGTACTGCAGTCAGTCCGGTTCTTGGAGAAGGTTGAAGATTTAGGCCTTGAATTAGGGAGATATTAGGAGATTCCCTGAAAAACTTATTTTCCGGGCGATTTATAGTAAATTTGAGATATTATTCTCTTGTTGAACAGTACATTGTAAAGGGAAGACACAGTGGTCTCTTAAACGATATAGGTTTTAAATTGAGCCTATAAAAAAAATGTCTAACCCCCCTCCCCACACACCCTTGCAATTATAGCCCGACCGTACTATAATTCGTTCGAACGGGCGGGAAGTCGAGGTAGTTCTCCCGTCATCAGACATAAGAAAGGACTTATAAACTATCGGCAATGTCTTCAGGTCAATGGTGAAAACACCCTTTGGAGGGCCATAAGGGGTTGAATCACTCTGTGATGAGTCAAAGTGGGTGAGGGAATATAATAGAGCTGCAAGATAGGATTTTGGTATTGGCCCACTTACATCCGTGCTCCCTGTCTGCACATATCCAACTTGCTTATTTTCTGCTGATACCGAGAAGGACCTATCATACATAAAAGTGCCAGGATGCAGACCAATATAACGACCTGCCATGGTATTCTCTTATTCAGGATCATCGGATTATGGATAGTTTTCATGAGTTATACATACAATTGATTATAATTTTTCCCCATTTATAATTCAGGTCAGTTCTGATTCCAAAAACAGGAGTTTGTGACTCATTTGGTGAATTCAGATACCACAAATTTCAGTGTCATGGTGACTATGATTCAGATTCGAATACCAAAAAAATTATCTGGAGAACGGGCCTGGAATTAGACCTTTTTG
>CAIJED010000280.1 GCA_903819595.1 uncultured Methanomicrobiales archaeon
CCGATGAAAAGAGCGATATCGATTTTCTTGTCGAGCTGGAGCCGGGAAGGACTCTTTTTGATCTTGGCGGGTTTGCATATGATCTTGAAAAACTCCTGGGCCGACCGGTGGACGTCTGTACAGTGCCCTTACTACGGGAACCAATCCGCGGGCGGATCGTTCTGGAAGCGGTACCCCTATGAGAGACGACCATCTACGTTTTCTGGACATGGCAGAATCCATAACAAAGATTGAAAAATATACGTCATCCGGAAAACAGGCTTTTGAAAGAGAGGAGCTTGTTCAGGTCTGGGTTGTTCACCATCTCCAGATCCTCGGGGAAGCTGCCCGCGGAGTATCAGCGGAATCACAACAGAAATTCAATCAGATCCCGTGGGGGAAGATCATCGGTTTTCGTAATATCCTTGTCCATCACTATTTTTCGGTTAATACTGAAGAGATCTGGGCAGTAATCCAGGTTAATATCCCGCCCTTAAAACTGGCACTGGGGAAGATTCTTGCAGAATATCCGGTGGATGTGTGAATCCGGAGTAACGGCAGGAGGAACGTTCCGGATTTCATTCGATATATTCTCCCCTAAACCGTGTTACCTGAATCGTTGGCAACGAGTCTCGATAACTAAGGGGTGTATGCGGTTAGTAGATCAAGAGTAATCCGTGTTGAAGTTTTGCATCACATCTTGGAGGAGCCTTGGTCCCGATGTCTCGTTCCTCCAGGGGGAAAATCGTGGTTTCCAGGCATTCACGTCGGTGCGATGCACTGCAGACCCCACCTGGACCAGTCTGCCAAGTGTTGCTGTTGGGTGACCATAGGAATTCCCAGTCCTTATTTCAATGATGCTGGTCTTCGGATGTACTTTGGAAAGGAAGGCTGAGCTTGATGACGTAGCGCTGCCATGGTGCCCGACTTTGAGGATATCGGCCTGAAGAATAGTTCCACTATTGGCAATACGGCTTTCGACATCGGCATTGGCATCACCCATGAATAGGAATGACACGCTTCCGTAGGTCATTTTCAGTATGATGGAGTTCTGGTTGGTATCATTAGAGACGGTGGCGGTCGGGTTGAGGACCGAGATGGTAAGGTCGGTTCGACAGCGGTGAGGACGTTCGGTGGACTTCTTTTTGCGAAGACGTTTGATGCAAGTGGGGTAGGGTGGGGATCCCTTTTTTGTTGTGTTGTTGATCTCTATTGAATTTCGTCACCAACCAAAATCCGTCACATCTTATGGGACCCTGGTGAGTACCATATTGTTACTTCGGGGGCCAGCCGGGTAGACAAATGGAGGTTTATAACCAACACTCCTTTGCATTCACTCACCTGATGCAATTATTTTATTTTTTTTGGAGGTGACAGACTTTTTTTTGTGGAAACCGGTTTTTGACCTGCGAGGATCGTTGCCAGGTTGCGAGACCTATCCACCTGATAAGAGACAGGACATATTGGGGTGATCCCCAGGACGTTTGTTGATCGTGAAATGTCTGAACGGTTCCATTATGAGGTGAAAATTGTGGTGTTTAATAAACCCTGGAAAAGAAAAATCCCAATTAAAGCCAAAAAACAGGCAAAATCTATCATAAATCCAATTAAATAGCGGTATTCAGTATCAAACCAAATGGGGGTAAATGCGGGTGATTACATTTTTTTGGTGTCAGGACCGCCTAGGAAAGGTAACGGTGAACGTAGAGCCAAAGCCTTTCCTCGGGCTTTCCGCTTTAACGGAACCCCTGTACAGGTGGGCTATACGGCTCACGATGGAGAGGCCAAGACCTGATGAGTCCCGTTGGTGCCGTGATATGTCAACCTTATAAAACATATCAAAAATACGAACCGTCTCTTCAGGGGTCAGGCCGATCCCGGTATCTTTGACAGAGATCGCTATAGACTCTTTTGTCACGTTGGAAGAAATGGTGACAGTCCCCCCGTCTGGTGAATACCTGATCGCGTTACCGATGAGGTTATCGAGGATACTCTCCAGGTGAAGTGGCATGATCCAGATCCTGATATCCGGCCTGATGGTATTTTCAATGACATTTCCCTGCTTTTGCGCCATCCAGGCATGCATTGCAATTACTTTTTCTACTTCAGCTGCCAGTACCATCTCTTTGGCATCCTCCGTGGTATAGATGGTATTGAGCTTTGCAAGAGTGAGAATATCAGTGATGAGATGTTTCATCGCCGCTGCATCACTCATCACCATTGCGAGGAGTTCGCGGAGTTCTGGGTCCTGTTCCTTTTCATGAATGTGGGGGAGCAGTGCGAGGATCGGTGTGAGCGGTGTCTTGAGGTCATGGCCGGCCTGGGCGATAAACTCATCCTTCTGGTGGAGGAGCTGCTCAACCTGGATCGTCCTCTCCCTGACCTGTCGGTCAAGTTTTTTCAATTCCGTGATGTCACGAAGGGATACCACACTCTTCTTTGTGCCAGGAATTATTGTAACGGTCAGTGCGGCATCCCGTACCTCGCCATTTTTATGAACAAATCTGAATTCGTAGTCGCTGGGCACGGTACCAGAACCGGTCAGCCTAGCCCCGTGGTATTTTTGCATCTTCTCAAGGTATTCTTCTGCAACCAGTGTCTGCCATGTTACCCGGCCTTCAATCTCTTCCCGGGAAAATCCCCATATTTTTTCCATCTCTTCATTTACGTGGGATATTATTGAATTCTCTTCAACGATGATCATCGCGGTCCCGGTATTTTCAAAGACCGTATGGTACAATTCCTCCGCCCGCTTTCGTTCCGTGATTTCGATGACATAGACCGTGAGCCCGATGACCTGGTGATTCTCATCGTAAATCGGGCTGTATGTATCTTCCCAGAATTTCCGACCGAGCGCTTCATCCCCGTATTCTTCGTTCAGTGTAAAATGCTCTCCTGCAAGTGCCCGTTCATAATTCCGCTGAGCCTTCTTCCGGTCACCCTCGTACCCGATAACGTGGAGCATATTCATACCGGGCATGATATCAACCCCCCAGATTGCCTTCATTGTCTCCTTGTGCCTTGCATTGAACGCAAGGTACCGGAAGTTCAAATCGAGCGAGAAGATTATGATTGATTGTGGGCTCTCGATCATGGACCGTAGGAGGATTTCCGATTGCATTAGTCTCTCCTCCGTCAGTTTGCGCCCGGTTATATCATGAATAACCCCGAATACGACGTTCCGGACGGGATCGTACTCTGCGAGGGAATGGATGTCCAGGATCCTCCCATCAGATGGCCTCCTGATCTTAAACTCTACATTATAGGGTGATTTTCCCTTGATAAGATCCACCAGGGCAGTATCAAGAAGAGGACGATACTCGGGAAGAGGAATGTTCTGAACTTCTTTAATAGCATATTGAGTTCCTTCGAGACCATAGAGGGCCCGTGCTCCCTCCGATCCCTTGAATAAATTTTCATCCAGTTGTAGCTCCCAGTTGCCTGACCCGCTGACCTCTTCAGCCCGTTTTAAATGCGCTTCACTTTCACGGAGTGCTTCTTCCGCATGTTTGCGTTCGGTAATGTCCCGGAATGTCCAGATTCTCCCGTGGTAGCATCCGGTGCGGTCAATGACCGGGGCTGAATACCGGTCGTATACCCACCCGTCGGTGAACTCAATGATGTCCTGGCTGGCCTCTTCCGGATGATGATAAAGGTCCATAACTTTTTTGTAAAACAAGTCCGGGTTTTTTGTTTGCCTGACCACGTATTGAAGAAGTGTGTCATCACCCGGGTCTGAAAGGATATCTGCAGGAATTTTCCACATGTCGATGAGCCGCCTGTTCATGAGGATACGCTCGTTCTGGTCGTTAACAACAAGGATGCCGTCAAGGGTGGACTCGGCCAGTGCTTCGAAAAATGCAGTCCTTTTCAGTAGTGCCTCCTCTGCCTGTTTACGCCCGGTAATATCGATCCCGACACCGACGAAGAAGTCTGCACTGTTGGCCTTATTGTTAACGGGCCGCCCAAGCCATTCGACAAGGTATACCTTTCCCGATTTGCTGATGATCCGGTTCTCGTTGTGAATTGTCTTACCGTCGAAGGTAATCTTGCGGAATACCCTGCCAAGCATCTCCCTGTCACCTTCCGGGACAAAGGTCGTGATGTAATCGACACCCCTTATCTCTTCAGAGGTGTATTCCAGCGCTTCCATCAAGGCCTTGTTCATGGTGATCGTCCGGCCGTCCGATCCGATGACCACAAAATATGCCGGGGAGGTATCCAGGAGCAGCTGGGTGAACTCCTGTTCGCTTTGTAAGGACTCTTCCACCTGCTTGCGCTCAGTGATATCTTCCGAAACACCTTCGATCCAC
Organism: uncultured Methanomicrobiales archaeon; assembly: GCA_903819595.1. GTDB lineage: Archaea > Halobacteriota > Methanomicrobia > Methanomicrobiales > Methanospirillaceae > CAIKOD01. The sequence continues at coordinate 4,293 of CAIJED010000280.1, forward strand.
CCCTTTTCCTTTACAAGCCTGCCTGAAAAGCGCATCCATATGATTGAACCATCATTTTTCCTAAAACGAGCTTCATGGTTTAAAAATTCACCATGGACCGCTAACAGAGAGATCATCTTCTCGCGGTCGCCAGGGTTGACATATCGTTCTGCAATGTTAAAAGGCCCGGCCAATAACGAAGCCCTGTCCTGATATCCAATAAACCGGGCAACGGCATCATTCGCATCAAGTAACAACCCTGTACGTATATCCGTTCGAAACAGCCCAATCTGAGAATTAAGGAAAATGTTTCTGTAGGTATCCTCAGCAATTCTAATGGCTTCGTCCGCTTGCTTGCGCCCGGTGATATCATTGAAGAGGAGGAGAATAGCCGGTGTATTATGGTACCGGATTGGGGCACCTTTGACAATCACTGATATCCGATGTCCATCCCGTGACAGCAGATCGATCTCATAGGGGGGGACCTCGTCCCCTTCGAGACGATCAGTTTTTCTGGAAATCTTAATATTGCGGTATTCCTCTGCGACATGAGAAAGCAGGGATGTGCCGACCAGCTCCTCTGCCGTATACCCTAGCGCCCTGAACGTGGCGGGATTTACGTAGAGGATTTTCCCATCCAACCCATATACAATGATATAATCAGGCAGGTTCTCCACGAGGTTACGGTTAAATGATTCACTCTCAGCGAGTGCCTCCTCGTTTTGTTTCCAGTCCGTGATGTCCCGGCCAACAGACTGGTACTCCTTCAGGCTGCCATCCGCATGAAAGAACGCCCGATCTACCCATCGCTGCCACCGAGTGGTTCCATCCGGCATGATGATCCGCTGATCGATGGTCACAAGGGGGTTTTCCGGGGTAAGGGAGGCAAAGATCCGGGTGACATGTCCCCGGTCATCGGGATGAATGACAGGCCGGAACCGGGTACCAATGATATTATTATAGCTCAATCCAAAATAACGACAATATGCCTCATTCACAAAGATATGAGTGCCATCCGGAAGAAACCGGCAGATCAACTCAGTCTGTTCCTCGACTACATGCCGGTACCGCTCCTCGCTTTCACGACGCTCTACCTCAGCACGTTTCAAATCGGTGATATCCCTGATAGATTCAATAGCGCCCACGATTTCGCCCTGGTTATTATAGAGGGGAGCGGCTGTGAACCATATTGTCGCCCCCTTGCCATTGTAAAGGTTAGAGCTTGTCGCTTCCGCAACAAGAGTGCGCCCATTTCTTTTTAATGACGGGTATTTCACAGCATCTGATTGATTATCGTTCAGGACCAGGTCGATAAGAATAGGTCGCCGTTCGTTGTACAAGGGAATCGAATATTCATAATTCCCTGTTCCGAGAATTTCTGCAGCCGTAACGCCGGTCATATTTTCCATGGCACGGTTCCAGGCAATCACCTCACCATTTGTATTGATCGCAAATGTCGCATCAGGGAGGAACTCTATAATATCAGCGGTCCTCTTCTGCGATTCGTAGAGTTTTTCTTCCACCTGCCTCCGCGCTACTGCGTAACGAATCTTATTCGAGAGCTCGGCGAACTGGGCTTTTGGCTCGCCGCCTTTCTGGAGATAAAAATCAGCACCGTTATTGAGTGCCTCTATGACCACCTCTTCACGTCCCTTACCGGTGAAAATGATGAATGGTGTTGTATTTCCCGATGCCTTAAGCAGCTTGAGAAATGCAATCCCGTCCATAACAGGCATCTGGTAATCGGAGATAATGGCATTATACCGCTCGGTGTTTAGCTGCTCCAGTGCCACCCCGGCAGAAGTGAACGTATCGACGGCAAACACCCCTTCCCTCTCAAGAAAGAGTTTGCCGATACTCAGAAGACCCGGTTCATCGTCAACATAGAGTACACGGAGTGCACCTGCCATCAGTTACCCTTCCCGGTCACACGCCACGCGCCCTTCGGCACTATCATCTCAAACCGTGCTCCTTTGCCTGGCTCGCCAGTTTCCCTGATTGAGATACCTGTGATATCGAGAATCTCCCGGGATATGGCCAGACCAAGCCCTGTATTCTTTCCGAACCCGCGCTCGAATATCTTCTCCTTCTCATCTACGGGTACACCGTCGCCATCGTCTTCGCAGATAATAAGATAGGCTCCGTTCTGCTCTTCAGATGTGAAACGAATGGTCGTGATCTTCCCGCCATATCGCACTGCATTGTCCATTAGGTTGTAAAACACCTTGACAACCATCGGGTCAGCAAACACTTCGATACCGGCGGAAAGATCGTTCTTTACTATGACCTGTCCGAGCGGGGCTTGCTTTGATGCTGTCTCTACGAGTTCATGGCAGTCCTGCCAGACAGGGGCATTGACACCGATCTCCTCGTATTCCTTGGTGAACTGGACCATGGCAGCGATCCGCTTTGCCGCAGTCGAAACCTTCAGGAAATACTCGGTATTAATGAGATCTGGCTGTTTCTGTTCCAACATTGAAAGGTATCCCATCTGCACCATGAGCTGGTTATTGATATCGTGGCGGGTGATGGAAGAGAGGAGAGTAAGTTTCTTGTTTGCCTGACGAATCGCCTCTTCCGCCCGTACCAGATCTGTCACATCGTGAATAACTCCTTCCACTCCCTGCACAACCCCCTCTGCATCATAAAAGAAGTGGCTGCTTGAAGTAACATGACGGATTGTGCCATCAACGGCTTTCAGTGTAATCGGGTACCCGTATAC
>CAIJED010000281.1 GCA_903819595.1 uncultured Methanomicrobiales archaeon
AGGTCCCCCCGCTGCAAATAGCAAACGAGCTACAATCTTTATTATCTAAGTCAACCATTTTATAACTAAGGGGGGTCAAATTTAGACCGGCGGGAGGGGTCAATTTCTGGCCGGCGAATACAAATGGGGTGATGATCATATCAAGGACATGGGAATTTGATAACAATGAGATCCCGGTGCAGGAAATCTCACCAGGGGAGAAGATTACCCACACGTTCACGAAAGCAGGCCTGTATAATGTAACCCTGACCGTGACCGCCGAGAACAATGAATCTGCATCCCTGGAGAAGTCTTCATACATTCACGTGAGAGATCCGCCCGTTGATCACGGGACAGTCACCCTCATGCCGGGGTGGAACCTGGTCTCCACGCCACTCCCCCTGAATGCCCAGTATCAGACCGCAGGCGAGGTATTTTCGGGTATTGACTCAGGTTCACGATCGATATTTTCGTATGATGCTCGGTCAAAACACTATGCTTCCATGAGTTCAGAGTCAATTATTTCTCCGCTTGAAGGGATCTGGATCTATTCAACGAATGAGACCCCCCTCACGTTCAATTACCAGGTGACGCGACCGATTACGATACCAATGTATCTTTCAATGGGCTGGAACCTCGTCGGTTACCCGTCGGTAGTACCTGGGAATGCACATGAAGGCTTTGTATCAGTTGATTCCGCCTGGTCAACGATCCTGTGTTTTAACCCGGATACACAACAGTATTCATCGACAATCTTTAACGAACGGGCCGGGGGAACGAGCGACCAGCAAATGATGTCCCCATTGAACGGGTACTGGTTATTCATGACGTCAGAAGGAAATTTATCGGTGACAGCAGAGTAACCGGGATTAAGAAAGTAAAAATTGTGGGTTGAAATTGGCAGTACCACTGGACAGGTTGTATCCACCCTGCACCCTGCATGATAACCGGAATGGGACACCTGTAATATCATGGTGGTCCCATCTGTTCCATGTTGATTACCAGACATATCCTACCCGGTGTCTAAAGGCGGCCACCGTGGCGTGTATGGACTCATGGCTGGAGAAATCCAAAGTTTGATTGTGTACCTGCCAGTACCGGTCATGCTGGGTGAAAATCGTACATCGGGATTGAGAAAACTCAGGAAATATTGTTAGTCTCCAGGTACCTAATCGTCAATCTCCACATCCGATACCTGGATGATGGTGGTAATTCTTTTACAATTAGGGAGATAATGACGTAGAGTTATCGATACCCGAGTAAGATTTTCCATCCGGTGTATGTACTGTTACATATGTTCTGCCTGTTGTTTGTTCTTCTGTGATATCCATTGAGCTGAAGGGAATTCTGATTCCCCCGTTCATTGTTGGGTTTCCATCTTTCCAACTTGTAATGACACTTGAACCCTGGCAAACTAAGACGTATGCTGCTTCATTTGGATTGTTATTGATGTCAGGAGCCCAGATTTCTATATCGACGGGTAAGGTAGTCCCACCCCATTGAATCGTCTGGTCTTTGGCATTTCTTAAATCCGGATATACCGTAATCCCATCGCTCCCGGCGTTTTCATCCCAATTCCCGACCACAGTAGAGACTGATACATGGGTCACCCGGGTGAAGTCTGTTGATACACTTATGGGTTGATTCGGATTTTTTGAATTCAGTTGTTTGGTTACCCATATTGAAATATCCTGCGGACTTCCTGTACTGTGGTATAATCCGAAACCCATCACGGAAAGAATAATGGCAAATCCAATCACGCCAGCTACCAGTTTGACGGAACTGGAGGGAGTCGTCTGAAGAGGGTTTGTTGTATCAAAAATTTCGCGACGTTTATACAGGTATAAGGGATAACCGACAATCCAGAAAAAGAAGGTTATCACTCCCCATTCCCAGGGTCTCCATGATAGGGGATTCACAATGCCCGGATATGTTCCCGCCCCCATCTTACCTGCATCGTAGTAAATAAGAACAGAGCTTATGGCGAGAGAGATCAATCCGCCCCATATTCCTCCGAAAAAGAACAGAGCGCCGATACAGGGCCAAATAAACAAGATAATATTTGGTTGATATTCCCTGATGTCCCAGGTTTGTGAATCCTGGAGTGCCATCTCATCGATTTCGATTGGATTTGCAGGTTCCAGTCCACGTTTGTATTCCGTAATCATCTCACGGTGTTGGATTGCTTTCTGATTGTCGGGATTAATGGATACTGCGTGATCAAACGCCCCATACGCATCATCATACTTTTTTTGGTACGTTAAAATCACACCTTTGGCAACCCAGGCCATATCATTGGCCGGATGGGAGAGAAGGACTTCGTCTACCATCGATAACGCTTCATCGAACTTTTTATTACTGACCAAATCCCCGCTTTTTTTTAGTATGATATCATCTGTATCAGTATTGCCAACAGGCATAGTAGCAACTGATCAGATGAAACAAAAAAGGCTTTTGTTTCGTGTGTACGAATCAAGGTGATATATTTTTGAAAATCCGCCAGCACAAGGTTCCAAGGTACTATCATTTTCGGAATTATTGCACTGGGATTCACCTCCAATTCGTGCAACAATGTTATATTCAGCAGGGGACCAATTTTAAGAGCCCGTTTATTTCACCCGGATAGTATTTGGACGATCCTGGGTGAGATTGACCG
>CAIJED010000282.1 GCA_903819595.1 uncultured Methanomicrobiales archaeon
GGCAGGAAGATTACGACGAGGACAAGGATGACACCAATAATAATAAAACGGGCATATGTCATGCCTATTGACTGGAGGCCATCCCAAAGGAGTGTAATCACGATTGTCCCGATGATCGGTCCTGCGAGCGTACCGAGCCCGCCACTGATGGAATAAATAATCGGCCAGAATGAGATATCAACCCCGAATATTTCAGGTGTGACATACCCGAGGTAGTGGATTTCCAGGGCACCTGCAAGACCGGCAAAATATGCACTGACCATGAATGCGAGTAACTTGTACCTGACCGGATCGATCCCTGCAGCCCGGGCTTCTAACTCATTCTCCCGGATCGCAGAAAATGCAAGGCCGATTTTAGAATGTAAAATAATCCTGAACAGGAGAATCACGATCACAGCGATTAACAGGATTGAATAATACTCATACACGAGATAGTCTGGTACCGTACTGCTGATCAGCGGAGGAGCTGCAATTCCATCCCAGCCTCCCGTAACGGTCCTGAACTGGCTCGCCACCAGCACCTGGATAATCACGGCAAACCCGAATGTGACCATTGCCAGGAACCATTCTTTCATCCTCACACATATAATACCGATAAAGAGTCCGATCGCCGCTGCCCCTGCACCCCCGATAAAAATTGTCAGGTATGGGGAAAAACCGCTTTTCACTGCGATTAAAGTGGAAATGTACCCCCCAATCCCGAAGAATGCCGCATGCCCCAGGGAACCCTGGCCACTAAAGGTTAAGAAGTTCCAGGCGGAGGCGTAGATAATGAAAATGACCATGATGATGAGAACGGTCAGGTAATACATGTTCAGTCCCGTCACCAGTGGGAGCAGTACGGCACATACCAGTGTAGCGAGCGTGAGATACAGGGTAATTCGCTTATTCTGTATTATGCTCACTCACTCCGCCTCCTCTCCGAACAGGCCGGTCGGCTTGATAATAAGGACAACAATCAAAATGAGGAACGCAACCGCATCCTTCCATGCTCCGCCGATCGTAAAAACGGTGAAATTTTCCGCGAGCCCAAGGATAAGCCCCCCGATAATTGCACCGGGAATACTTCCGAGTCCACCGATGATCACAATCGCAAAGGCCTTCACTGCCGGTACTGAACCCATGTACGGATTGAAAACCTGGCCGCTGACTACCCACAGAGTCCCTGCAGCCCCGGCAAGTCCGGCCCCGATACCAAAGCTCAGCATGTCCATCCGCTCGACATTGATCCCGACCAGCATCGCACCCTTCCTGTTCTGACTTGTTGCACGAACTGCGAGACCCAGCCGGGATTTCTTCAGGAACAGGTAGAGGGCGACAAGGATCAACACCGTCATGACGATAATGATGAGGTAATCGACGGGAATTTTCATACTCCCGATTGAAACGGTAATTTCTTCGAACGGGCTTTTGATGGTTTTCCATTCATCAGTCCATATCAGGGCTGCAACATTTTCGAGAATATATATCAGGCCGATGCTGATGAAGATCTCATTTAATTTTCCCGTGCCAAGAATTGGACGGAAACAAAGTCTCTCGATGCTCACCCCGATAATGATCAGGATCGGGATTGAGGCAGCCAGGAGGACATAGGGATTGAAGCCCGTCAGTACAAAGAACGAGAAGGTCACGTATGCACCGATCATCAGCAACTGGCCATGGGCAAAATTGACAACTTTCATTACGCCGAAAATCAGGTTCAGGCCTGTTGCGAGCAGGATATAGATGCATCCGGCATATAATCCCCATACCATAATCTGCAGGAAGATGTCAAGGCCGAGATCCATTTCTACTCCTTTCCGGGGTTGATATAAAAATTAATGTTATTAAGGGTTATGCTTTACCTGGGACATACCAGTCAGGGAGCACAAAATCAGCCTGTTTAAGGCCTGCCGGCCAGACGATCTGCGGCCGGGTCTCATTTATTGTGGTATTCATCTTGAGTTGTTCCATTGTCAGGTCGAATTTACTCTCGCGGAAATCAGGTGAGAAACTTATCGTCTGGTTTTGCATTGCCTCGACCATCTGGGGCATCTGCAGGGTGGCAAGGGCATTACGTAACCCCGTATTATCGAGCGAGGCGGCGTTTGCTGCGGCATCTGCACCGATATACACTCCTTCATATGTTGCAACACCCATCATCCCGGGGAATCCACCATATTTCGCATTGAATGTAGATACAAATTTCTCGTATGCGGCCTGGGTAGGTCCGCTTGGAACAGTATACGGACTGAAACGGCTCTGGATGATAGAATAATCACCATATTGCCCGACAGCCTTGTAGAAGGCCGGGTCATCGTTTGGTTCGATGGCAATAAAGATCTTCTTCAGGTCAACATCCTTTAATGCCTGGCTTTCAATTGGAGCCTGTTCATTTAAGAACGCGGTAACATAGACGACATCGGGATCAACATTTTTAATGGATGTAAGGACAGTCCGGTAATCAGTCTCCCCCATTTTGAACGCATCGGATAATACAATATTAATTTTTAAGTTGTTTTGAGCGATCGTGTTATTGATGGCACTTAAATGCCCCTGGCCGTACGGGCTGTCCTGGTAAAGTACCGCGAGTTTCAGGGGACGGTTGTCAGGGTAGCCAAACTTTGCATTGATCGCAGGCCGGATGACTTTATCGATAAAGAGCGTGGTCTGGCTGCCTGAATCATCGGTTGTCGGTGCATGGTGGAACATAAACGAAGTGTTCACATCAGTCCTCCGGGTGATGATAGGTGTCGATGCTCCTGTGATAATGTACGGCATATTATTATTGGCAACGACGGACTGGTGTGCTGATACAACAGCACTTGAAAATCCTCCGACCAGCATATCGACTTTGTCCTGGGTGATTAATTTTGTGACAGCTGCCATACCCCCTTCCCGGGTCGAAGCATCATCACCGAGGACCAGCTGAACCGGAATTTTTTTGCCAAGGGACTTGATATATACGCCCCCATTCGCATTGATCTCGTCAGCAGCCAGTTGAGCTGATTGCCACATTCCCTTTCCTGTTGTGCTTGAAGGCCCCGTCATTGATGCGACGACGCCGATCTTTAGTGCCTGGGCAGGCGCTGTCGAGGCCTGCTGCTGGGCGCAACCTGCAAGGAATGCACCGATGATGACTATCCCAATCAATAAGAACACATACGTATGCTTCATACATTACCTCTGCTATGCTATTGCATAGCGTGGTTTGCTATAACATAGTATAAATATTCCCATTTAAGGTTCAGACCCCCATAAGTTGAATCACAGCAGAAGAAAAGGCAGGTCCTGGTGGGAACACCCTAATCCGGTCCATCATGTGGGATCATGAGGTGATACGGGTTCAAAAAGTATTACCCCCCACAAATCCGATTTAATTACAGCATGGGGAGCTAATGTCGGAAACCTGATTTCCATTCATTCTTACCAGGTGGAACGCAGTACCGATTCCCGGGCCTGAGATAATTTCCGGGGACGACCTTCACAAAAAAAGAGAGAAATTTTCAGGCTTTTCCGAAATATGCCTTTACCTGAGGCTGGAATAGGTAATAAAGGATGATCGCTGCGATAACAATCTCAATGAGTGCCGAGAACCCGGTGGTAACCAGGCTTACGATACCAATCAGGATGCTGATGGCCGAGAAGATGACCCCAACAATCCAGACCCATGACCAAGCCTTGAAACAACCAATTCCAAGCAGGAGATCGACGATGCCGATAATGAAAAAGATAACTCCAAGAGCGGCTCCGAGGCCTCCAAGCCCTACCATCATCAGGGCTGCCCCACCGATGATCCCGCCAATAACTAACAACAGTCCTCCGAGGATCCAGAGGATCCCAAGAATTGTTACTCCTAGTGGTCTTTCTGACATACAATTTCATTTGTTGGGATATACTTATATGTTATTATTTGAATTTGGGGAGTAAAACCTGAATCAGCTTCGGGCCACTTCCAGGGAAAGGTCCCTTGTGATTTTCATGCC
>CAIJED010000283.1 GCA_903819595.1 uncultured Methanomicrobiales archaeon
AGAAACATTTCTGGGCCACCGATGTACTGAATCTTGATGAGGCAACTTTTGATACCATTTCTGGATATGGATGGAAAATTGAGGAGTATCATCGAGTTCTCAAACAGTTTTGTGGTGTTGAAAAATGTCACTGTCGAAAAAATACTTCACAAAGAGCTCATATTTTGTTTTCAATCCGGGCATTTTTCAGATTTGAATGGCAAAGAATTACGTACGGCCAATCATGGTTTGACTCAAAAAGGTCAATTATTCGTGATTCGATTCGCGATTACTGTGCTCGGCCACGATATAATACTCCCTCATAATCGCATTTTTTAGCTTTTTTAGTCAAACAGTTTTGGTTGAACCTAGCCGCATGCAACAGGGCTTGATTCGCACCGCCACCTTGATATTCTGTTGATTTCACAGATCTTGGTTCACTTTAATCCTAGATTGCCGGACCTTCCCCCCGCTGCAAGATGCGTGGTATACAAAATAAATAAAGTTAAGTACTTTTTTCTTCTTAACTGCGTAACTCCTAATCTTTTAACCGCTCCTTGTCAGCGACTACATGGGATGGATCATCTGACAGGTCAAACAAGACCGAATCATCCTCAAAAACCGGGATATAGACAAGCCTTTTCACAAGTGCCTGCCGGTACCGGGCATCATCATCGGCAAGTGTAATGAGTTCCTCATCGCTGCATGGGGGTGAAACGAGCAGATCAATGCAATCGCGGACCAGATCGGCCAGATCAAATTCTTCCCTTTCGACCATCGGCAGGAAACCACGGAAAATAATTAAATAATCTGTAAGCAATCGTTCTGCACGTTTTACGAGGTGGGGACCAATGATCTGGTTCAGCTGGCCGGCCTTGTAAACTGATTCAAGTCTGGCCGTGATCTGCCCTGTTTTCAGGGCGATCTGGACATCATTCTGTTTTCCTGCGCGGTAGTCCTCGTTGAACCGATGAAAATTGGCCAGGATCGCACCGATGGTATCCAGGCAGACCAGGCCCGAAAGATTATCCGCATCCCCTGTCTCCCCGAGTTCCCCGAGGATAAAGGCCGCACGATAACACCTGCCTGCCATGATGGTGAAGGTCTCCGCTACCTTGTCCATTAAGCCATTAGCATACCGTGCAGTCTCCTTTGCCCAATCAGGGTTGACCTCCCGGACCCCAATAAGGAAGCGAGTCTCCTTCTCCATTGTAACAAAGGCCGCTCTGGCTTCGTCAGAAGTTATCGGTCGACCGTGCCCAGGGCATCAAATCGTGACCCCTTTGTCTTCCAGGATCCAGTGGACTTTACGAAGTGATTCGAGGAGATCCTGCTGGCTCCACCCATGAATACCGGCAATTCCCTGACTTGTTGCAAGTAGCAGGTCGCCAATGAGAGCAGGCCACGGACCTGGATACCGATGCTGTAGTGGCTGTGGCCCGGGAGATGGTAGACTATTATCCTGTTATTCGTCCCGAAAACCACAATCTGGCGTTTCAGAATGAGGTGGTCATCGATAGTGATGTCACTCGCCCGGATACAGACTCCGGGAGCTTGTAGTGGGTAAATTTCAAATAATTCCGCTTCCTGCCCCGGATTTGACGAAAAAAACTGTATTGGCACGTGCATTGGGTTGAGACGGATCTGGAACATGTCTGCCTGGGTCAAGGCAGTATCTGCCCGTTCAAGGTTTGCTCCCCCGGTGACATGAGTGGCAATGATGGCACGCACATGTCCCTTAAAAAACGTGTGAGACTGCATCACAACAAAATGGTCGAAATGAGTATGGGTTAAATAAATAAATACGGGCCTGGGATGTGCCGTCCGGATCCGTTCAATTTCCGTTGCGAGCACGTCAATCTGCCCGGCGTAGCCACCGGGATCGATAAGGATGATCTGGAATGGGGTGGAAATAATGTACGAGTTCGAGGAGTTTGTGTTTACTTTCCGGATATGAGGGAAGACCTCGGCATGGTCATCACCGGGGACCGGCTGCCAGTGCAGGTTATCAATCAGGTCAGGTCCTGGCGTCAATTGAATTGCCAACTGGTGAGAAAATAGTTTAAATGTAGGGTACATCGTGCAAATTCCATGATTCCAATCACCTTCCGGGTAAGGCCGCAGAGTCCCATATTTCTTCCAGATCTGGGGGTTCCTGCCGAAGGAAATGGGCACCCCTGGTAACCGCCGTGGAGATGTATCATTCCTGCCACATTTATGAGAGGTTGCGCGTTTTTGTGTGTTCCACTTGCACATGGAATCCCTTCTCCCCCTGGGATTACGATCCAGCTGGAGAGTGCAATGATGGCAACATCCTCCCCGAAGTGTATTTTTATGTCCGAAAATGTCCCATCCCCTTAAATTCGTAAACAATTGATCTCTTCATGTATAAGCGTACTACTCGGGTAGCAGGACACCGATTTTTTGAAGAAAACTCGCCGCCTCTGAATACCATGTTCATACTGAATACGTCAGGTGTTCATTGCCTGGAAGCTGTATTCTAATCCGGCCGGGTCGGTGGAGGCACTGCGATAAATGACTGCCTATACCTATTAATATGATGATGATGAAAGTGCCAGTCATGACATTAAAAGACAAGATTATGGAAGTGATCGGTGGACCGCACCCTGCGGCCATTGCAACGATCGCCGATGGAAAACCAGCTGTCAGGTACATGGTGCTCGCCGGCTCCCCTGACATGACCCTCGTCGGGGCAACAGGGAAACAAACGAACAAAGTTGCCCAACTGAAGAAGAACCCCGCAACTGCCATTTCAATCTGGTCAGGAAAAGAATTCAGTGACCCCTATGTGGAGATTGTGGCAAAAGGTGAGATTCATGAGGACCTGGAAACGAAGAAGAAATACTGGAACCCCATGTATGAAAAGTTTTTCAAATCTTATGACAATCCCGATTACGTTGTCCTCGTGTTTACCGCCCTGGAGATCAAGTACATTTCGATGGGGACAATGGAGTCCGAAACCTGGAAGAGATGAAGAACCTCTTCAACTCTTTTCCTTTTTGTGGCTGGGAAATGCCACCTGTGGTCGCCTGGTGATAAATGAGGCGTCCATATTTTTTACCATCCTCGTGGCCATTTCTGCCGGAATACCCCGTAACATCATGTCAGGCGGCAGGGAATAGTTCTGTGTAGGGTCCTGCGGCCCCATAAAGGCGGTGTCTGCGGGGGCATATTCAGCCATTCCAGCCGGATAACTGATGAAGGTGGCACATGAGGAGCCCTAAGGGACGATCACCGGAGAAAACAGGTCATCCCGGTAAAAGTGAACAAAGGCAGCCATATTCCTGATTTGCTCTGCAGTACCAAAGCGGCAGACGGACCTGATATCAGGACATCGTTCGGGGAGGGCGTCACACGTGGAAATGACCTGATAATTTTCCGGGGGTGTGACCTTGCCCATCGTCCTGAAGCAGGCTGTTACCTTCTCCGGGCCTGATTTCAGGTACTCCGCTGCTCCACCCCTGACATCTTTCCGGCCTGTCGAGACGAAGTACATGGTCTCCTCGCGTTCCGGGGAAAATCCCATGTGCGCGATGCCACCCGGGCTACAGCCCCTGCTGGTATCCACACTGACGTAGGCCGTAGATTCCTCGTCTCCTTTCGCTATCCGTGAGAGAAAACCGCCAGACACCGGTTCACCCCGGAAAGAGGGGGGGTGGCTGCGGCAATATCCCAGAACCATGCACTACAAGCGGGCGTGTTGAACATCTGAATGCCAATCCGAGGCACACACCGATCTCTTTGGAATTTCGGATCATCATCGCTATCCAACGTTAGTCGCACCCGGCTAGTCCTTTCCAGATCGGGCCATCGAACACGCCGTCCGTTGCCTCTGCCTCCATCTCCAGGAAGAGTGAAAAAGGTACAGCGAATGTGAAGACGTTTTCCGGCAGTCCCCTGCCAACCGTCTCACGTGCGGCAAGGTCCGTATAACCGAGTACAGCCCGCGGGTGCTCCCTCTTTGCCTCGTCATACACGAACGCCCCGATCTGCTGGCAGGCAGCCATGGGCGGTACCCGAACTGGATCGGTCCCATCACGGACTGCCCCGACGAGCGTAACAAGCCCGGTGACCTGCAGGGGGTTGGCAATAAAGACCACGACGACCGGGCGTTCTTCGGGTTTCACCTTGTTAAGGGGCGTGATGATGACGTACCGCTCGGCAATATCTGTGATCGGCAGGTCATCAGTCATAAACCGCTTTGCCTTCTCCGTATTCTTATGAAGGCGTTCACCCTGCATGAATTTTGCCTGCTCGCTTTTCGGAATATGCCGGACGGTCGCACAATAGGCATCCGGGTCGGAACTGCTCTGTGCACCTTTCACAAAAAATGCCGCCATGAATTCGATACCGGCCCCACCGAAGGCATCGTAGTATGCGTTGCCGAATCCAAGTCCTGCATAGGCCCCGGGACATCCATATGTTTCACGGTCAAACACGGCGGTCTTCCCCTTCATCGCCACCTGGGCAAAAAAAGGCATAATACAGCCCCGTGCATTCGGTTTCATCTGCAATGCATCGTCCGGCTTTGTATCGCTCCAGAGAATTGCGACGGGACCGTATTCAGGCCGGAGTTTCCGGGCGGTGATACTCTGCACGCCTGCTCCCCCTGATTACTTTATCCAGCCCATCCGGACATACCAGTCATATTCGTGGGCGAACCGTTCCTTGTTGAATGCAACCAGCTGACCGAAGTAATCCCTCTTCTGCCGGTGGATCTCGTCCTGTTCAGGATAGGTGTGTTCACCCCTGATTGACCGGGCCAGCTGCTTCCCCATCTCATGGGCCTCTGTCCCGGCTTTTCCAAGTGCCGAGGGGTCACGGCCAATCGCTACACCTATGGCCCCGACAACGGTTGCGCCGAGTGTCGTGAGTACTTTGTTCATATATCCCGCGACTTCGTGCTCTCCACTCCCGCCAGCGGTGCAGACCGAACAACCGAATTTTCCTGTCAGCATCTGGCAGTGGATCGCATCAGCCATCCGGTCAAAAAGTGCTTTCATCGGGGCGGGCACAGAGTCAATATAGTTGGGTGCGCCAAGAACGATGCCATCTGCCATCAAGATCTTTTCAAAAATTTCGACAAAATCATCCATCAGGGTACACTCCCCGGTGGCATAGCAGGTACCGCAGGCGGTGCAGTAACCGATTTTTAATGTATAGAGGTCAACCAGCTCAGTTTCTGCCCCTCCGGCCTTCGCACCTTCCAACACGGCTTTCACCAGGATAAGGGTGTTACTATTCTTTCCCCTCGGACTTGCGTTCAATCCAATGACTTTCATAACGATGTTCTCTCCTGTTGAATGGAAATCTGAGAGGAATACTGATAAGGCTATTGATTGGAAATTTTGACCTCCGAGGTGGGAAAGAGTGTAATAATCTTTAATCTGGAAGGTGTTCCAGGTCTGGAAATAACCCAGACCCTGTCACCGGCATAGAAATGAACGGGAATACCAAAATGAGGTATAAATGGCATATTGCGAAGACCGAACGCCACACTCCTGTACCCGGACAGATCGGTGCCGTTAGGAAAGGGATGCACCAGTCGGGATACGAAAGAAGATGTCAGGTGTTCAAGAGGCAATCCGGACCGGGCGATCTACCCTCCTGACCCGGAAGGACTTCATGTTACACGACCTTGTCCCCTCCGGAATCATCCGCCGGCTCGTGTCCAGTTCCTGTTTTCTTTCCCGGCTTCACCAGGATCCCGGGAACCGCCCGTGTACCGCCCATCACGGACAATATTGCAGCGATCACGGAGAGCAGGGCACCGATATAGAAGGAGATCCGGAGCGACGGCATAAAGGCCTGTGCCAGTGTAGTCGGGAACCAGGTTGTGCCTGTCAGGGTGACCAAGGTCGCAGGGCTGATCCCGGCAATGATCGCCGCGGGTATGGTGACGAGAATCGCCTGGACCGGGTTGTACCCCAGGAATGCTGCAAATAATGCTCCGGTCGGTGGAATGGTGCTCATGGGGATGATCAGCTCCGGAACCCCTGCGTCTGCGAGTGATGATGCAAGGACCGGGGGAAACAGGTGCGTGAGGCTGACGATTACAATCGAAAAAAACAGCGCCATGGAGACGACCATCCCGCTGTTCTGCAGCATTGATCTCATACCTGATGCGACACCTCTGTCTTCCGGGGGCACGGAATTCATGATCGCCGCGATGTTTGGCGCACCGAACATGCCGTTCCCGAGGCCCATGATCAGGAGTGCGATGGCAAAGACGGGGTATTCGAAGTTAAAGGGCAGCATCGCCAGCATCAGGAACGAGAGGGCGATCAGGAGCATGCCGGACGTGGCAAACCACCGGGACCCATATTTATCCGAAAGCCACCCGGAAAGGGGGCCCATGATGATGAACCCGGCCGTGAGTGGCAGCATGAAGATGCCCGCCCAGAACGGTGTCGATTCATAACTATACCCGTGGAGGGGCAGCCAGATACCCTGTAGCAGCATGATCAGCAGGAACATCATGCCACCACGGGCAAGTGCACTCAGGAACCCGGCGGTGTTCGCAAGGGAGAATACCCTGATCCGAAAGAGGCTGAGCCGGAACATCGGGTCTTTTACCCGGCTTTCGATGATCGGGAATGTGGCGAGGAGGATGATCCCAATCAGTAACGATGCCTGGACCCATGGGTTATTCCATCCCATCGGGTCCGCGCCGTACGGGAGCAGTGCGTACGTGATGCCGACCAGAAAGATGGTCAGCCCGCCAACAAACGTGATGTTCCCCCACACATCGATCTGTTTGGTCTGTTTTGGCAGCGAGGTCTCTTTGAGCTTCATGAATGCCCAGATGGTACCAAGGATACCGACCGGCACGCTGACGAGAAACACGTACCTCCAGTTGTAAAATGCGAGAATGCCCCCGAGGATGAGTCCGATAAACTGGCCTGACAGGAATGCCATCATGTTCAGTCCGAGCGCCTTGCCCCGTTCATTGGCAGGAAAGGCGTCGGTGAGGATCGCCGCGCTGTTGGAGAAGGTGAATGCTGCGCCAACGCCCTGGATAAGGCGGAATACGATCAGTTCAATGGCACCCGTATCACCTTTGCCCGGCGTCAGGAAAAGCAGGACTGACCCGAGTGTAAAGATGGCAAATCCGATATTGTAGAGTTTTACCCTGCCGAACATATCTGACAGTCGGCCGAAACTAAGCAGCAGAGTTGCCGTAACGAGGCTGTATCCCATCAGTACCCAGATCAGGTACTGGAACGAGGTCAGTGGGTCGATATTGATCCCATTGAAGATTGCGGGCAGCGAGATGAGGATGATACTCCCGTTTACGGATACCATGAACATCTCGATGGTCGTTATCGAGAGGACAATCCACTTGTAATCGACGCCTTTTTTGGCAGGATCAGTGCCATCTATTGGTAATTCGTGTTTTTCCATATGATCTGGCGGTCCACCGGAATGCTCCGGGATATGTAAAATATACCATACATCATTGGATTGTCCGGGACTATAATGTTTCCAGCCGGGTTACCAAAAATCCGGATTCCAACCGGGTACCCACACGAACACAAGGACCCGGGTGGGAATCCAGAGCAAGGTACGACATACCAGGTCGGTCCGGGGTTGTAAGTGATACGTCTCGACAAATTTCCTACCTGATAACGACATTGTGACTCCACCTTTTAACCCGGCAGAATTGTTCTTATTGATATCTCCAACGAAGGGTATGGGGTCCATGAATCACAAAAAGCCCTGTAAAAATCGTGCAGGTCGTTTCCGATGACAATATAACACGAGAGTGACCTGGACCGATACGCGTACTACACCATGCAGGCAAGGATATGCATGGAAGCAACCATCAGGAAAGACAATCATTACACCCTTGATCATCTTTTCCAAAAACCGTCAGCCGGATGAAACGACAGGTCTATTCAGATCTCTTTTAATCTTCCCTTCAGTGCATTGACCTGGTCACGCAGCCGGATCGCCTCCTCGAAATCAAGGTTCTCTGCGGCAAGTTTCATTGCGGCTTCGAGTCCGATGATCAGGTTTGGTACCTCAACTTTGGGAATATGCTTGACATCCTTAATATCGGCCTCCTTCTCCCGGACCGGCTTAATTATTGTCTCCGGCACGATGTGGTGCAACTGGTTGTACGCCAGCTGCATCTCGCGACGTCTTTTTGTCTCTGAAAGTGCCATGTCAATGGACTTCGTGATATGGTCGGCATATAATACCACATGGGCATTCACGTTACGGGCTGCACGCCCAATGATCTGGATCAGGCTTCTCGCGTCCCGCAGGAATCCCTCCTTGTCCGCATCAAGGATCCCGATAAACCCTACTTCCGGAATATCGAGCCCTTCACGGAGCAGGTTGATCCCGACCAGCACGTCAAACCTGCCTAGCCTCAGCTCCCTGATAATCTCGGTCCTTTGGAGCGTATCGATTTCTGAATGCAGGTACCGCGTCCTGATCCCACGGCTGGCAAGGTACTCGGTGTATTCCTCGGCAAGTTTTTTCGTCAGGGTCGTTAAGAGGACCCGGTCACCACGGGCAATGGTCATCTCGATCTCGCCGATCACATCCTCTGTCTGGCCTTCGGTCTTTCTCACCTCGACGACGGGGTCAACCAGCCCGGTTGGCCTGATAATCTGCTCCACGACCTGGCCGGAACGCCCAAGTTCGTACTCGGCAGGGGTGGCGGAGACGAAGATGACCTGGTGCATGTACTGCTCGAACTCCCTGAACATGAGCGGCCGGTTATCATAGGCACTTGGGAGACGGAACCCGTAATCGATCAGTGACTGCTTCCTCGAACGGTCTCCCTTGTACATCCCGTTCAGTTGCGGTATTGTCTGGTGACTCTCATCGATGAACATGATAAAATCATCAGGGAAGTAATCGAGCAGGCAATAGGGTTTTTCACCGGGTTTACGGAAATCAAAGTGCCGGGAATAGTTTTCTATCCCCTTGCAGCTGCCACTTTCCTCGATCATCTCGAGGTCGTACCGGGTACGCTGTTCAAGGCGGTAGGACTCGACGAGCCCGAGCTGGGGGAGGCGTTCGTCTAATTCTTCTCTGATGGTCACCATCGCACGTTTCTGGTCCTCCTCCGGGATCACATAATGCCGGGCAGGGTATACGTAGAAATAGGCCATTTTTTCTTTTATCTGCCCGGTATTTTTGTCGATCTCCGTGATTCGTTCGATCTCATCGCCAAAGAGCTCGACCCTGATAATATTATTAAAATAACCGGGTATCAGGTCGATGGTATCTCCTTTCACCCGGAACCGTCCGGGCATGAGTTCCAGTTCATTTCTCTGGAACTGGCAGGCGACAAGGTCGCTGATGATCTGTTTTCTCGAACTTTGTTCCTTTATTTTTAACTCAAAGCCCATATTCCGAAAGTTTTCCGGACGGCCAAGACCATAGATACAGGAGACCGAGGCGACCACGATCACATCACGCCGGGAGAGAAGGGAAGCAGTCGCAGAGAGTCGGAGTTGTTCTATTTTCGGGTTTATCGCCGAATCTTTCTCGATATACTGATCTTTTGCAGGGATATACGATTCCGGCTGGTAATAATCATAGTAGGATACAAAATATTCGACCCGGTTATCAGGGAAAAATTCCCTGAATTCATTGTAGAGCTGTGCCGCAAGGGTCTTGTTGTGAGCAATCACCAGGGCAGGCCGTCCACAATCCCTGATCACATTGGCCATGGTAAATGTCTTGCCGGAGCCGGTGACACCGAGAAGAGTCTGGTATTGCATCCCTTCAGAGAGACCACGGACCAGTTCCTGTATTGCTTCAGGCTGGGACCCTTTTGGTCCGAATGGCGCATGGAGACTAAAATCTGTCTTAGGCATATCGTGGAGATCCAACTTTATTTTAATATTTTTTCTGATTTTTGCATTGAACACTGAAATTGTTTTGTTTTTTTACCCAGGGTGCAGCCAATCATTTTTTACCGATCTGCCCGTGTCAGGATCCTGGGCTTGAATTTTTTGCCCCTGATGAATTTTCACATCGGTATCAGCTGGATATTCAATAATAATTATGGATACCGGCATTTCAACCTCGTAAATCAAAGTCTCATGTCATTTTTTCCCATAAAACTCCCGGAGGTCGCCTCAATATAGTGGAATGCAGTATGAGCGATAGATTTTTGCTCCCCGATCATCGGTATGAATTTCCTGGTAATTCTTCCCGCAAATGCTGTTTTTCCCGATATCTGGTGTATCCCTCTGTTGAGTACCTACCCTTTTTATCTGGGAAATAACGCCATATTGGGGTGCATTGAGCACATTTTTGCAATAAATACATCCTTTTTATCAATAACGCAAA
>CAIJED010000284.1 GCA_903819595.1 uncultured Methanomicrobiales archaeon
CGAGGGAGATACAGACCATATCAGGCGTGAATTCGGAAAGGAAGAAGTCAGCTTTATCAATGGGGTGGAAGCCAAATCACTCTTCTCCCTGGATTACATGAAAGACATGGGTAAAGTGATGAGCCGTGCCGACGAAGTCGAAATTAACCTTGGGACCGATCATCCTGCCAAGTTTTCATTCAATATTGCCGGAGGTAACGGCCATGTCGAGTACCTCCTCGCGCCGCGGATTGAGGCCGACTAAATGCGGGTCAGAATCGATGAAAAAGATTTAATTAACTATCCATTTTTAAAAGAGTCCCAGAATTTTGTCAGTAGTTATTCGGGTTCTCCGGAACAATTCTTAACGACGCCGCTCGGTAAAGCAGCCCTCGCCCAGGCAAAAGAACGTATATTATCTTCAATAGTCGGAAAATCAGGCCAGAAGAGCACGGCCCGTCCGGCCACTCCTACCGATAGCATGGGTGTTAAAGTGAATGTCTCCGGGTACGCCATCGCCCGGGTGATCCTCTCCTGTATGAAGGACCGGCTGGTTATCGACCGGTTTACCCGGAATGAAGCCCAGAAGGCATACGAATGCCTCATTGATGAGGAACGGGAGAAAAAAATTTTTGTGGCCACAAGTCTTGGCATTGATATCGATGCCGCAACGGTGCCCCTCGTGCCCTATGTTGAGTTAACGGCCGGGATGCGGGAAGAACGCTGGAGACTGGTGAATCGTGATATTGAGCACGGCATGGTGAAGGTGAAAAAAAATGAGACAGATGAGCTGCTGCGTGAGTGTATCAGGGTGACCATCAGCCGGAATCTCCCACTCCCCGTCGCTGGTGAAATTTGCGAGGTGCTCGGGCCGATCGTAAAAGAGATCAGCATGGCAGAGCAGCAGCACCTGCTGGAGCAGTTTGGTTCAGTTGAGGAGACTTGTTTCCCGCCCTGCATTCAGGCATTGATCACGGCGCTTTCCGCCGGAACAAACATTTCTCACCCCGGGAGGTTCGCACTGACCGCATTTCTTCATAATATCGGGATGAGCCCGACTGATATTACCGGGCTTTTTTGCCGTGCACCGGATTTTGATATCAGTCGCACGATATACCAGGTCCAGCATATATCCGGCAGGGGTGGGACCGAATACAGGGCGCCGTCCTGTGCAGCCATGAGGACGACAGCAATCTGTGTGAAAAAAGACCTGCTTTGCGAACGGGTAACCCACCCGCTCACCTATTATAAGAGAAAGAAACGGGAAGGTGCCAGGACATCCCCCGGCCCATCAGGTGATATGCTTGTTAATCGTAACGCCGGCAGCGCTCATCGCGAGAAGGAAACAGGCAATAGCGAAAATGTACGCGATTCCCGCGGGCAGCAGCAGGGGGAGCATGACCAGGAGCACAATAAAAAAAACCAGGCCTGACACGCCCACGAGGATATCAAGAAGTCTTAAGTCCATGTATGATATTCACCCCGGAGTCCTATATCTTTAACTATTGGAATATCTTCGGGAATGAGCCTGGCATCGACCGGATGCCTCTGGATTTTCGGCAGCAAAGAGGTAATAATGATGCAAAACGATGAAAAGACCGTGATACTTCAGAAACTATCCCATGCGGCCTTACTGATTTCTGACAATATTCACCCGGATCTTGTCCCGACAGGTGGCACTCTGCTCGCGTACGCACGGAAAAGTGCACGGGACGATACCGGTATTGCCTATGTGCAGGGAGGACTGGGTAAGGAAAATATCCCGTTTGATCCCCGGAATGTCGTATTTGGTGGTGGAGGAATGATTGCGACGGTCCTTCTCACGGCAATGAAGTTTGATCCCGGAATTCGGAGCGCAGCGATTATTGCATGCACCGTCGCCGCGGTAAAAAGAATGGAAGCAAGGTCCCTGGAGGTTTGCTCGTTTGATCCCGGGAAGGAACCCCCAGGAATCAGGACAATGGACTGGGGTGTGGCACAGTGCTGCCGCAATGGTGTACCTGATGCGATTTTCAGCCGGCGCACTGGTGGTACCGGTGATAACGAAGCAATTATTCGGATTTTCGGAGAAGAACCTCAGGGAGTCGCAAATAATATTCTTATGCTATCAGTGTGAATAATGTTAGCACAAATCTGAGGAACGTCAACATGGGAATTAAGCCATCATATATCAAATCAACAGGAGCCGAGCTTATTGTGAGATTCGGTGATAAAATGTCCAATAATTTTGATGAAAACAAGCAGGTCGTCACTGATATGTCTTCTATATCCAGTAAACGCGTAAGAAACCGGGTCGCCGGATACATTACACGGAAAATAAATACCGGAAGACACTCATAAAACTTATTATGTTTGAGGGAGTATTTCCTGCAATTATAACCCCTTTTAAAAGAAATTCTTCGATGGACCTGGACCTTGAGGGTCTGAGGTCAAACATCGCATTTCTCCTTGAGGAGGGTGTCCATGGCATCGTACCTTGTGGTTCGACAGGCGAATCCGCCACGCTCAGTTTCGAAGAGCATGAGCAGGTGATCGAGGCCGCCGTGGATGAAGTGGATGGAAGAGTTCCGGTCCTTGCAGGGACCGGGTCAAATAATACTGCTGAAGCGATCAGGTTCACGGAAGCAGCCAAGGACCTCGGGGCGGATGGGGCGCTTGTTATCAGTCCGTACTACAACAAGCCGAACCGTTCGGGACTGATCAAGCATTACACAAAGATTGCGGATATCGGTCTTCCGATTGTGATGTACAATGTCCCGGGACGGACTGGACAGAACCTTTTACCCGACCTTGTTATTGAACTCGCCCGCCATCCCAATATCGTCGGGATCAAGGAGGCAAGCGGGGATATCGGGCAGGTATCCAGGATTATCGAAGGGACGCTGTCCGAGGATTTCATGGTCATATCCGGCGATGACGGGCTCACCCTCCCTATCCTGTGTCTTGGTGGGAGTGGTGTCATATCTGTTGCGGCAAACGTTCAGCCCGCCCTCATGGTCAGAATGTTTGATCATTTCTGCGAGGGGGAGCTTGAAGAGGCCCTTGATATTCATTACTCGTTATCCCCCCTGTTCCGGGCGTTGTTTATCGACACCAACCCGATCCCGGTGAAGAAGGCAGTTGCATTGTGCGGTATGGCGGGGGGGCCGGTGAGACCCCCGCTTGACGAACTCGATGCCGATAAGACTGCCAAACTCCAGGAGGTCCTCGATCTCTATGCCTAGCGTTGTTGTGTGTGGAGCGCTTGGCAGAATGGGCATGACCATCGGAAGGATGGTGAACGAATCGTTAGACCTTGACCTGGTCGGGGGCGTCGATATCAAGCCCGGATCATTTTTTGGTGTTGAAGTACGTGAATCGTCACAGTTGCCAGGGCTTCTGGAAGAAAAAAAACCGGATATACTGATTGACTTTACTGTTGCCGATGCTGCAGTCCGGAATGCGATAACCGGTGCGAAAGCCGGCATCGCACTCATTATTGGTACTACCGGCTTTACCCCCGGACAGCAGGCTGAGATGGCGGATGCAATTACCGGGAATGTACCGGCCGTTATCTCAAGTAATTACAGTATCGGGGTGAACATTTTCTGGCAGCTGATCCGCGATGCGGCGCCATTACTGGCAGAGTATGATATCGAGGTGACCGAAGCGCACCACCGGTATAAAAAAGACGCCCCAAGTGGGACGGCCCGGACAATTCTCCAGATCCTTGATGAGGAACTTGGGGAACGCCGGAAACAATACGGGCGTGAAGGAATGAAAGAGAGGGAAAAATCTGAGATCGGTGTCCACGTGATACGGGGCGGGGATATCGTCGGGGACCACTCGGTCATGTTTTCCGGTAATTTCGAGACGATTACGCTGTCCCATCGCGCATACGATCGTTCGGTATTTGCCCAGGGGGCACTTCGGGCGGCCCGCTGGGTCGTATCAAAAAAACCGGGCATATACGGGATGAATGACGTCCTCGAACTGGCTGGAAAATCGACCAGATAATGATTTTTTATCGGCAAAACCGATACGTTATTTATATTTTTAAGCAAATTAGTAACTAACAAAGTGATTTTATCCATGACTGCAATTGTTGACGAAGGAAAATGTACGGCCTGTGAGACATGTATCGATGAGTGCCCGGCCCAGGCGATGACGATGAATAATGATAAGGCAAAAGTGGACAAGGAACTTTGTGTGGATTGTGGTTCCTGCGTAGATGTATGCCCATCTGAGGCAATTCATCTCGAATAAAAATCAAACGATTTAATTACTTCTATGATATAGCTATTTTATATCTATGATAAATGTTGGAGTATTAGGCGCGACGGGCGCTGTAGGTCAGCGATTTGTACAGTATCTCGCTGGCCATCCCTGGTTTCAACTCACCACGCTGACTGCCTCAGATCGGAGTGCAGGGAAGTTATACCGGGACGTTGTCAACTGGCGGCTTGATGTGCCATTCCCAGACGCATTCGGGGAGATCCGGATTAGCCCGACTACTACTGCCAGCCTGAAAGGCGTCGACCTCGTCTTCTCTGCATTGCCTGCAGAGATCGCGGGTGGTGTAGAAACGATGTGTGCCAATGCCGGTATCGGGGTCTGCAGCAATGCAAGCTCACACCGGATGGAGAATGATATCCCGCTCGTTGTCCCCGAGGTGAACCCTGAACACCTCGGACTTATCGATGTCCAGAGGGACAAAGGTAGAGACGGATTTATCGTCACAAACCCAAACTGCTCGACAATTATGCTGGTGATGTCTCTTGCCCCTATCAGGTCATTTGCATTTTCTGATCTGCGGGTTGCAACGATGCAGGCGATATCAGGTGCAGGTTTCCAGGGCGTTGCTGCCATGTCGATCTATGATAATGTCATTCCGTACATCGGGGGCGAAGAAGAAAAGATGGAGACCGAGACCGTAAAAATTATGGGGACTCTTGAAGGATCCGAAGTGAAGAATGCCCCCTTCAGAGTGAGCGCGAGCTGCCACCGTGTTCCGGTCATCGATGGCCATACCATGGCAGTCTGGATTGACATGAAGGAGAAAGTAGAAAAAATCATAGAATCGTACAGGACCTACACTCCACCCATCAGCGGTCTCCCTACCCAGCCTTTACAATCAGTTCACCTGTTTGAAGAAAATGACCGTCCCCAGCCAAGACTTGACCGTCTTCGCGGTAATGGGATGACCGTATCAGTGGGTCGAGTCCGTGAAGGGCTGCGGTATGTCACCATGGGGCATAATACGATCAGGGGTGCCGCCGGGGCTTCCGTTCTTAATGCTGAACTCATTTATTCAAAAAAATACCTCTGAACCAGGATACCAATATGATCAATGATAACACTGTATTCGTGGGAAATAAACCTGTCATGAACTATGTTCTGGCAGTTGTCACCCAGTTCAATAATGGTGCACAGGAAGTTGCAATAAAAGCGAGGGGCAAGGCGATATCCCGTGCAGTAGATACGGCAGAGATTTCACTGAACCGATTCCTGGAAGGGGTCACGAAAAAAGGGATTATTACATGTACCGAGGTCATCGATACCGACAGTGGCAAGACAAATGTATCGAGTATTGAGATTATTCTCTGTTCAAAGGGTAGTGAGAAACAAGAGGAATAATTAATTCTAATATTTTCAGCCAATCTCTTCAGAAATAGGCCAATTTCGCTATTTATTGCAATTGGAAGGTGATTTTTAGTTTTGTACCGGGTATCACCAGAAAGGATATAAGAAGTGCGCTGAAATATAGTACTAATGAGAGTACGTGCTATCGCTGTGCTATGCCTGCTTATCATCAGTACAGTGATGCCGGTCCTGGCAACGAACGATGAGCGTTATAGTTATATCACTATCAATGATATGACCATCAATCTTGACAAGGACCGGGCGACTATTTTTGTGAACTATTCTATCGATACCGGTACCCAGGTGATCGTGTATCTTCTTGGCAAACAGGACCTGAAGAACAAGTTATTAAAAGTCCTGAATTATGAAGATGCCACGGTAAAAAATGTGGATATGAATAGTGCTGAGATCCAGATTAATGATGTCTCCTATGATTATGGCAAGGGGATCTACTGGTTCCCTGAACATGAGTTCAACGTTGCCATCCCAACCCTGCGGGTTGTTTCTCCACAGGTAACCCGCGAATACCGGAATACCCGGAATTTTTCAGAGGGCATGGGTTTTTTTGACCGTTGAACCGGGATTATCAGTACCTGGCTGATATCATCAGTTCATCACAGAATTTTTTAATACTCCTCAAGGTCTTTTGTTGGAAGAGGGCATGCGAACTCTCGCATCAAACAAATCCGGGAGAATACGGATGATGAATTTGGAGAATTGTTGAGGACGTGATCCGGGAGTCTCATATGCAGCCATCCAATGAGCGGATGAAGAGAGTGTATTCCTGCGCATTCATTTCAAAAAGGACTTGCAAAAACACTCAAATTAATTTGGACCCAGGTATTCACAAATAGAGAGTAAGGCAGGGACAGGCGATATATCTACCAGATCGGGTCCTCATAACCCCAAATCGTCTTTTTTATTTTTAAGTGGTTTTCTTTCCTGGCAGGCATTCGAGTCCATTTTCTTTAGCAGATATCCAGTTCTTTCAAATGTAAAAAAAAGCACGTGTCCCGCGAAGGATGCCAAAAGAGTTCATTGGAGATCTTCACCAACCAAGAACAACTGGTGCATGTTTGTCAATTCACCGTGATCACAGGTTCATCGCTTCCGGTTACTTCCCTGAAACGTGGTCGGGTCCGAATTGATTTTTAGGCATGAAATAAGTTTCATCAATTCTTCCATTGCACCGATTCTTCAAGGCTCATGAAAATCCATCGCCAGACTGGCATCACCCGCACTTCGCGATCCTTCACCGGGAGCATCTCATCCTGCCGTTCAGTCAAGATGATACCGGTGCAGTCCTGGAACCGTTCCTCCTCCACTTCCGCCAGTCCCCCGACCTCACGCTGGTGGTTTTCGTGCGTCAGGTGGAAGCAGACTTGTATCGCAGTCTTTATATGACCCCGGTCAACCACCAAAAAATCACATTCCCGTTTGCCGGTCCATGAGTACACAGTTTTACCCTGCCGGCGAAGCTCAGTCAAGACCATATTGTCAAGGAGCATCCCTGCATCACCAGAGAACCTGAACACAACCGCATTGCGCATTCCGGTATCAATCCCGTAATACTTCTGGTTGCGGGAGAGTTGTTGTTTCATCGAATACTCATACGGGCACAGGCTTCCAAGGAGGTACGAATCTTCCAGGTACCCAATCCAGGTCTTTACGGACAATCCGCTTTTTATCCCGATCACCGATGCAAGAGAATTCAGGCTTGCTTCATGGGTCATGTTTATTAACAGGTAACGGGCGAGTTCGCGAAACGCCCTGATTTCCCGGATTTTGTATCGTGAGATAATATCCTGGAATATAATATCATCAAATGTCCGCTTGAGAATCTCAGGATTCGGATCCGTTTGATATTCGGGAAATCCGCCATCTTCAAGATAGGAAGTGAAAAGTCGTAGGATACCCACTTCCTGCCGGGTGGTTATGAGCCCGGACGAGTGCGTATTGAATGATGACAATAGAGATGCCTGTATGGTTTCGCAGACTTCCAACAGTGTTTCATCAGAGAGGGATTTGACCATACTGACTACTGTGGCGTGGGGAATAGGTCGATGACAAGAGAAGGATCCAAATGGATTGAAGCAAGACAGGCCCCGGCGAGGATATCGCCGATTTCAGCAATTGGTGCAAGGGTATCATTTTTACCTGCTTCTATTCCCATAGAAACAGATTTGATGAGATTTTTTTCAAGGTCGTCTTTTGGCAGAATTACACAGAATACTTCTGATGGATCGCCGATCAGGTCCATTCTCACGTCGTCAGCTGGACATCAGGTGGGAATGGGTGCTATTTCATCGCCTTCGCGTATACTTTCATTGATGGACTGCGTCGTTGCCTGGGGTGCGGCCAGTTCCCTGCGGCTGACCAGTTGAAAAAAAATGTGCTCAACACGTGACGAAACGTGAAATACCGTCACATGGATAGATAAATTTGGATTTATATCTCTTCGATGAGGTCTTCTGCTGGTTGATGTCGCAGGATCCAGCGGTTGATGTACCGCTGAATGCCGACCCCGGCGAATAAACACGCAAGCCCTCCAATTATCCCGTATAGTATATACTGGAGTGCCGTTTCGTAGGTATAGGGGAACTCTGCCACGGTGGAAACCGACATCACATAAATGCTGGCACCGAAGGCGATCAAACCAATTGCGCTGATGAAGAAAGGAAAAACAATGACCTTGCCAAGTCCTTCCCGTTCGTAAAAGAAATTATCGATGATAATTCCGATTGATGAGATCACTCCGCCAAGAGTGATCCAGAGCACCGAACCGTAAATGAATGTAACCAGGTACAGGAGTATGCCAAATGACCCATCACTTGAATAATGTTCGAGAATACTCATCAGACCAAGAACGATTCCAACGACGAGGAGCAGGATACCGACGATATAGGTGGCAAATGAAAACCGCGCCCGTTTTAATGATGTCCGGAGAGCATTCCCAAATCCCCTGAATGTATCGTCAATACCAAACCCACGGTACAGGAGATACATGCCAATGACCCCGACGACGATGATTGTCGCAATTTGTGGATACCCAAGAAGGTTAGCCCCCGCATAGAGGAGCATCGCAAGCCCGAGGGGGATTAGGAAGATCCTGGAAATTTTTGGGTCGTTCAGGAGTTTCTTAATGATATAATAGGTGCCTTCAAGGTTTGGGATCTGCGAGACTATCACACGGCGGATGCTCGCAACCGGCAATTTAGACTGGATAATCGGGATAACGAATTCGTCCTCTGCACCGTCGGCCACCATAATGCAATTGGTCGCGCCGGTCTGTTGAACGACCATTCCCAGGTGTTCTGCAATTCGCCGGTCACCCTCAATCATATGCAGGTGGTTACCCGAAATCAGGGCAACTTCGACGTCCTCACCCGCGGTTTTAAGTTCATCGTAGGTTTTTACCGCCTGAAATATCGCATTCAGATCGGAATCTTCAGGATCGGCGAGGCCGAGAGCCACTGCGGCATTGAGGCATTCTTCACGACCGATGACCGGGCTCACTATCCCAGCCTTGTAACCGATATCGTCATCCCGGTCCACGGAGAGGACCAGAGTTCGCCCCAGTGCCATTTCAGTATAGAATTGGGCTCAAATCTATTAAATAATTGCCCGTGAAGGGAAAAAAAGGAATTTATAAAAAATTATAGCATTTTTGAACGCTGCAGGAGAAGGAGATCGTCGGTCGTAAGTTTCTCGCCGGCCCGGAACATCTTGAATATATGTTCTGCTTCTTTTCTGACGGCTTTCTGTTCCTTGGTCACTTTTACTTTCTTCGTCTTTTTACGGAGTCCTGATATGACCTTGTCGTAGTCGCGGAGCTCTTTCTGGCATACAATGAAGAACTTATGTTCGGCGTCGGCGGCTTCCTGTGATTCGACAAAGAGCCTGTGCTGTGCATCGGCCTCTTCACGTGACTTGTCAGCTTTCCGGTAAAATTCCACCATCAGGTCGTGGTGTTTCTGGGCAAGTTCTGCCATCTCGGTGACCTTTGCGTGAATATCTGACGCTTCTTTCCGATATTCCCGTGCCGATGTGATCTTCGTCTTGATCTCTTTGTTCTGCTCTAATTCTGCCTCCTGTTCTTTCACGGAGGACTTCATCTGCTTGATCTTATCGATCAGTTCCCGCTCTTTATCGGTGCTGATGACTTCAGTCTGCTGTCTGAATTCAAGGTGCTCAATCTGTTTCTGAAGCTCCTTGATGCCCCGGTTTTTTACACCGCCATGCTCCTTTTTGAAGGACTCGATCTCATCAAAAAATTCGTTGGCCTTCTCATTCAGATCATTCCGGCGGTCTTTTAAAGACTGGACCTCATTGTTGGACTTATCCCTGAGGTCTTTATTGGTCTGTGCCTCTTCAACATACTCCCTTGTTTTGTTGTTTAAGGCATTCCGCTCTTTGGCATACTTGCTGGCAGCTGCGTTTAGCTCATTTCTTCTGTTTTTATGCTGTTCAGACTCGGCGAGAATCTTTTTTCTCTTCTCAATTAATTCGTTCAACATGCAATACTCATCCTCGATAATCGATTTCGGAAATACCCTCTTGACAGGAAAGACTGATCGTAATATGTTGCGGCGTGGCAGGATGAAGAAGAATAAGGACGATCACAGGTTACGCACACGCCTTTGTCAGAATGAAACGTAACAGGGCCTGCTTGTGGCAAAACCCAAAGAAACGGAAACTTTTGAGCGCAACCTGTGTTGCCCCTGGTCATCTGTCTGTTCATGATGTTCAACTCCCGATACCAGTCTGGCAGGCGAATCACCGTGGCGGTTGATTCCCGTTCAGACACACAGCATTCCAGATGAGGGATTATCTGAAAGACTTTCTATCATTTAAAAGACATCTGAATTATTAAGCGTTTCGCCATACCCGGATCAGGGGGTGGCTGGTTCCCTGACAGCGGGCCTGATTAAACCCACGGGATCCGGCAGCATGACCTCGGAATCCTGCTGAGAAGGGCGGGGGCATATTCTCCTGAACAGGTGATCATGATCGATAAATTTCAGATGACAGAATCTGTTTTGGAATAGGAACCTGGGGAAAGGGAACAGAGTGTGAAGTGTATTGCCAGATTTTTAAAAATAGCACGAAATTTGCAAATTTTCTCAAAATGGAAGAGTTATGGTATAACAGAATTATCTGGTTACCCAACCCATTCCAGAATACTTCCACCACTTGTCTGATCCCGGGATTTACGATTCTTTGGCAGCTCTACCAACTTTGGGTTTGCTTTTTTCTGGTCCATCTCCTCCATCATTGACTTGTAAGTCTGGCGGTTTCCGAGGAGTGCTCCTTTTTCCACACCGGTCATAATGGCGAGGACCCTGACTTTGCCTTCCATATCGTTTCTTACGCGGGCGCCCCAGATCACATCTGCATGGGGGTCGAGTTCATACGTGAGCGACGTAGCAATCTCCTCTGCATCCTGGAGTGTGAGGTCGCTTCCTCCTGTGATATGAATCAGGCTCCCCGTGGCACCACGGTAGTCAATGTCCAGCATCGGGTTCGAGAGGCATTCCCTTACAACACTCTCTGCTTTGTTCTGCTGCTTGCTTTCTCCGACGAGCATCACGGCGACTCCGCCCTTGCTCATAATCGCCCGGACATCTGCGTAATCGATATTAATCAAGGACGGTTCTGTGATCGTTTCGCTGATACCTTTGACCGTCTCGCCGATTAACTGGTCCATGACCGAGAAGGCCTGTCCGAGGGGCAGGTTTGGTACAAAGTTTTTCAATCGGTTGTTATCAAGGACGATGACGGAGTCGGATGCGGCAGATAATGCTTCAAGTCCCTCTTCTGCCCGGATAAGGCGGGCTTTTTCTACCTGGAAGGGGTAACTAACCATTCCAACAACAATTGCGCCCTGTTCTTTTGCGATCTGTGCGACAACCGGAGCAGAACCGGTCCCCGTCCCACCGCCCATACCTGCTGTAATAAAACAGAGGTCAGCGGATTCGAGGAGTGCTTCGAGTGTCGGCCTTGCCATCTCTGCTGCCCGCTTCCCAACATCCGGATAGCCACCGGCACCGAGTCCCCTGGTGAGTGATTTACCAATCAGGACTCTTTTGTCTGCCTGGACCATGTCGAGATGTTGTTTATCGGTGTTGATTGCGATGGTTTCAGCGCCGTTCACTCCCATGTGATGCAACCGGTTGACCGTGTTATTTCCTGCGCCTCCGCAGCCAATGATAACGATTCGCGGCTGCCCGACAAAATCATCATCCATTGCACCTCCGTTTTTCATCTCATTCTCTATCGCGGCATTTTTCAATGCCTCGTTGATAATTGTCTGCATTTTTTAATTCCCCTCCTAAACCTTGAAAGACACCTGGTCACTGTCTCTTAATATACGGCCGGATCGCCGTTCGATGAGTTGACGAACCGCATCCCGCACCGCTTCGGAGACTGTCGGAAATTCTCCGGCATCTACCATCTGCTCTAACAATTCAATCTGTTGTTCGGGTAACCGGAGTGTGATTCGTTTCATCATAGTATTCACCCTTATCTGACAATTGTCTGACGAATGTCAGACATATGACAGACGGATAGAGACTCTACGTCTGACTAACCAGATGATCCAGAGTATTACGCAATCCTATATATATCTTTTTAGATCTGTCCGGCGCAACAGGTGGTGAGCCGACTCACAACGAATTTAAGCCCCTGTATGCAACATAAACCCATAAAAGAGGACAAAATTGTGGTACCAGGACTTCCAAAAAAAGTGAGGCATGGGGGGACAATAAAATTCTACCACGAGAGGACAGGCCAGAACGCCATTGATTTTAGTGCAAGCCTGAACCCTTTCCCACCTGAGATGGAATGGGATTTCCCCCCCTCCCTTCTGGAATATTACCCGGACGATGAGTATATTCAATTGAAGGAAGTAATCGGACGCCTGTTCAACCGGGATGTAGAAGAAATTGCAATAGGGAATGGTTCAATCGAATTAATCCGTTCATTTTGCCAGGTAATGTTCCGTCACCCGGGAGCAGCAAAGATTGACCTGCCAACATTTGAGGAATACCTGCTGTCTGTGCAGCTCGCAGGCGGACACCGTGCAAAGGAAGGAGAAATTCCTGCGGCTGCATTTCTGTGCAATCCAAATAATCCGACGGGACTCCTCACCGGGAAAAATGAGGTTATCAGTCTTCTAAAATCATACGTGGACCAGGACACCTGCCTTTTACTTGACGAAGCATTTATTGACTTATCAGACCCCCGTGAGAGTCTTATCGGAACCAGGGACCGTCACCTCTGTCTCATTCGTTCGCTTACGAAGTGTTTTTCAGTACCCGGTCTCCGGTTCGGGTATGCTTTTGCCGACCCGGACCTCGTCTGCGCGTTAGAGATCGTTCGACCTCCCTGGAGTGTGAATGCATTTGCAGAACATTTTGCCATCCAGGCCTTTGGAAAGTACCATGAACTCGAAGAGTCTCGAAGGAAAATCAGAATTGAGCGCAATTACCTCGAAAAATCTCTAAATAACCTGGGTTTTTCCGTATCGCCTCCTTCTGCGAACTTCATCATGGCTGATACCGGTATGGACGTGGGCACCCTGTGTAATGCCCTGGCAGGTCACGGGTTGCTCGTCCGCGATTGCACATCATTCGGTCTCCCCCACGCGATCAGGGTCGCTGTCCGAACCCACTCCGAGAATTCAGTTCTCGTCGAGGCATTAATCGCATGCATGCAGTGATCATGGCAGGCGGAGCCGGGACGCGCCTGTTGCTCGGCGAAAAACCGATGGTGACAATCGCCGGGCGACCGATGATATCGTATGTCCTGTCTGCGTTTGAAAAGTCCGGGTACGATCCCATCATTGTTGCATCTTTCCGGACCCCGTTCACGATGAACTGGGCAAGAGCCAACGGATTTGAATATATCCAGACAGAGGGTCATGGATATATCCATGACCTTTTGGAGGCGGCAAAGTCAATCGAAATATCCGGCCCCTTTTTTTCCTGTGTAGCTGACCTCCCCTGTCTCTCTACAGGTCATATCAATAAAATTCGGCTGGCATACGAAACATCGGGTAAGGAGGCCCTCTCGACCTGGGTACCGTTACCGTCCGGAAAAGAAAAATCTGGCACCTCGTATTATGAGTGCATCCAGGGGGTTGATGCATGTCCGGTCGGCATCAACATTCTCATCGGTGATATCATCGACCGACCTCAGGAGGAAGAAAAATTCATCCTGGACGATCCACACCTTGCATACAATATCAATACCCGGGCAGACCTTGAAAAAGTCCGCGAGTTGTTCTCCCGGTTGCCACCGCGGGAAGAAGACTTCCCTAGCGTACTGCCGGAGTAATCCGTTCATGTCGGGAGCCGGGTAAAACCCGGTTCCGTCACGCAATCTGATCCCCCTTCCTGAACTTTTTTGAAACCTCATCACGAAAAGCAAACGTTGTCTATGATTCTGTGGGATTCCTCATGTAAACACATGAGCACGCACCCCGAATGTGCCCCTGGTTGGATCTTTGTAGTGGATGGAAAAAAATTACGACCGGATTACAGCAAAAATATAATAAAATAGCAGCAGAGTCCATATTCTACCATGGAAGCCTCGCGGGAGATCGAGCTTGAAGGCCATATTATCGACTCTGGCATCATGACTCAGATATTCGATAAAATCATGGATATGGGCGGAAATTTTGAGATCCTCGTTTTTGATGTGGGAAAACAAAAAACTGACCCGAGCTATGCACACCTGAAAGTCAATGCCGCGAATGATGAACGGGTCGATGCCATCATCTCCGAGCTCCACCGTTATGGCGCACGCCTTCTCGCTGTTGCGGATGTCCGGATCATACCTGCCGAGGCTGACCGTGTTGTCCCAAAGGGTTTCTATTCAACGACGAACTATCCGACGTCGATAAAATATCTTGAGTCGTGGATCCCGGTCCAGGCGATCGAGATGGACTGCCTGATCGTGCTCGATACCAGCAAGCTCGTGGCAAGGAGTACTCCCCTATCAAAATTAAAGAAAAATGACATGGTCGTGGTAGGTGAGCAGGGCGTGCGTATTGTCCCCCCTGAAAGACCGAGGGAAACGACCAACTTTGAATTCATGCACGGGACCGTATCTTCTGAACGTCCCAGTGAGACACTGATTGCGAGGGTCGCCAAAGAGATCCTCGAAGTGCACCGGAAAGGGGGGAAAATCGCTCTCGTGGGCGGGCCGGCCATCATCCACACCGGTGCTGACCTGGCGCTGGCAGAAATCATCCGGAAAGGGTATATCAACGTCCTTTTTGCAGGAAATGCCCTGGCCACCCATGATATCGAGTATAATCTTTTCGGCACATCGTTAGGGATGGACCTCTCAACAGGCAAACCCGTTACCGGGGGGCATAAAAACCACCTCTATGCCATCAGTGAGGTCATGAGGGCCGGGTCGATTGAAAAGGCAGTTGACCAGGGCATCATCACCGGGGGGTATCATGTACGAGTGTGTAAAAAACGGCGTGCCGTATGTTCTGGCCGGTTCTGTCAGGGATGATGGTCCCCTTCCCGATGTAATTACCGATATCCTTATGGCACAGGACCGGATGCGTGAATATACTCAGTCATGCAGCATGGTCCTGATGGTGGCAACGCTGCTCCATTCTATTGCCGTGGGTAACTGCCTGCCCTCGTATGTCAAGACGGTCTGTGTTGATATCAATCCTTCATCGGTGACAAAACTGATGGACCGGGGGACCATGCAGGCCATCGGTGTGGTCAGCGATGCCGGGACATTCCTGCCACTCCTGGCAAAACAACTTGACATCCAGAGTGGGTCTGCCGAAACCTGACCTGTGAATCACGAGATCTTTTTCCTATATTTCCCCTCCAATCTGAAATTTGAGTGAGAATTATTGACCTGTCCAAAAAATGCAATACCAGGACCGACCGGGTAACCGGATCTGCCGGGGTGCTTCCCCGGCCACCTGGCCACTTCCCGGATAATGTTCATAATAATCAATACGGTGAAGAAGTGTCAGGTGTAGATCCCGATACCATCCGGGATACCAGATAAACATTGACAACAGAAATTACCAGGTACAAAGGGGAATGAGAGTGATACCGCAAAATGATTCATTTGACAGAGAAAAGATGCCTGTTTTATTCGTAGGGCATGGCAGTCCGATGAACGGCATTGAAGACAATGAATTTTCGAGGGTCTGGAAGCAGATTGCAGAAACGTTACCCCGGCCTAAGGCGATTTTGTGTATTTCTGCACATTGGGAAACAAATGGCACGTTTGTGACCACGATGGATAAACCCCGGACTATTTACGATTTTTATGGTTTTCCTGATGAGCTCTACCGTGTGAATTACCCTGCACCTGGAAGTCCGTGGCTTGCACAGGAGACCAGGAACGCCCTCACCACCACATCTGCAGGTCCTGATAACCGTCGGGGCCTGGACCACGGGTGCTGGATCGTGCTCAGAAAGATGTTTCCTGGTGCCGAT
This sequence comes from uncultured Methanomicrobiales archaeon, assembly GCA_903819595.1. Taxonomy (GTDB): domain Archaea; phylum Halobacteriota; class Methanomicrobia; order Methanomicrobiales; family Methanospirillaceae; genus CAIKOD01. Next base: position 16,086 of record CAIJED010000284.1, read on the forward strand.
ATCCCTGTCATCCAGTTAAGCCTGGACCGGACAAAAGACTGCCAGGATCACGTTCAGCTGGCAAAGGACCTTGCACTGTTGAGAGACGAAGGCGTGCTTATCCTCGGTAGCGGGAACATGGTCCATAACCTGGGCATGATGACAGTTCGCGGAGGAGATTTTAATGCCCCCTTCGGCTTTGACTGGGCAATTTCGGCAGGTAATCTTTTCAAAACACTGATCAATGAAAATAGAATCGGAGACCTGGCCGCCTACAGGGACCTTGGCCCCGCCGTCCAGATGGCGGTACCAACGCCGGAACACTATCTGCCGATGTTGTATGCCCTCTCGTTAAGAGAAAAAAACGAGGGTCTTACGTATTTTAACGACAACCCTGTAGCGGGTTCGTTAACCATGACCTCGTTCAAAATTGGCTGAACTAAAATTTGGATCAGGATTTTTTATGGGTGTCACGTGCGTGTGGATACCCATTACGCGACTGAGAATGAATGGAGGTATCCCTCCGACCATTAAAAAAATCAGGGTATGGCTGTCATCATTCATGGGAATAAAAAAAGAGGGTTGCGGAGCTGGTTAATTGAGGTACTACCGCGTCAGCGGCATGCACCAGGGCATTTCCTGGTCCAGGACCGCCGCCCACTCTTCCCTGCACGGGCACTCCATCTTCGACACTGCCGATAGTACCGACCGGTCGCCAGACAGGGAATAAAATTTTATTGCGTCAATAATTTCCTTGTCGCATTCGCCACAATTATGCGCTCCGCGAGACTGCCCACCACCGAGCGGGTCACACAGCACTTCCATGGGTGCGGTTGCCAGTACGTCAGCGACACTCCAGAGATAGGGTGGACGATAGGCCCCCTGCTTCCAGTACCGTTCCATATCAGTCCCTCTCTGGACCGTGCAGGTGTTCATCGAGATGATGTCTGCAATGCCGGAAAGGTCAGACAATGACTGTTTCATATCAGCCATGGCTTCTTTTTCAGTCAGGAAAAGAGGTTTCATCAGGAGGTATGCTTTTATTCCCGTCCCGGTGTTCCTGGCCGCCCCGACCGCCCGGTTAAAATCGGCGAATGAAAAGCCCTTGTCAATGGACTTCTCCCGGACCTGGTCGTTCGTTGTCTCAAGACCGATGGCGACGTACAGCGGTTTTTCGTGCGTCCCATCATCGATACGCGTGATAAAATCCCCTAGTATTTCTTCATGGACGTATTCAGGCCGTGTTTCTGCGATGATTATTTTACCCCTGAACAAGGTGCCCGCCTCTTCGAGCACCGCAGAAGGGACTTCGTTTTCGTCAAAAAAACTCCCGGAAGTATACAGTTTTACGACTTCGATCTCCTCGATCCGGACTGCACGGGTGACAAACCGTAGTTGCCGGATGAGGCGGATCGCGAGTTCATCTGCTAGAAGCCCGGTATATCGCTCATGCCGGTAACTGCACATCAGGCAACGGTTCCAGGAACACCCACCGGATTTTAAGATTATCGTGAGCGTTTTTTGTTCCCTGCCTTCATGTCGGTCAGACCCCTGCCAGAAGGCCAGTGGCTTTTCCTCATCATTCGCAAGCATTAACAGCTTACTAGTTGAACGCTATATGATGATTAAGATCCTCATCTTCGCAATATTCTGCCTTCTCCTCATCGGGGTGGTATCAGCGTATGAAATCCGTATTGATGCACCCCAGTCTGTTAAATTAGGTGAGACTATTGTGGTGAACGGGACCACAAGCCTTCCAGCAGGTGTTTCTTTCGATATTATTCTTACTCGTTCTGAATATACAAGCGAATTGAAAGAAACAAAGCACGCCATCGTCCAGGGTGAAAAGAATTTTACCGTGGAATTCCCCACCACCGGTTATACCCGGGGTATCTACAAAGTTGAGATATTGCCGACAGGTGAGTTCCGGTACCTGGGAGATTCTATTACGATGAGGGTGGTGAATGTTATTGACCGATCTGACGAGATTACGCTCACTTCCATGCCCCGGCAATACTTAAGCGGAGTGCTTCATGTAAAAGGGACCGCCGAAAATGTCAGGAATGATGCGATCCAGATGCAGGTTAATTATCCAAATGGAAATCTGCTCTTCGGTCCGTCATTCGTTTCCACCAATCTGGACGGCGAGTTCTCGAAAGATGTCAGCATTGATAAATCCGGCATGTACCAGATTAATATCAGCGACCGGAAAGGCTATCTCGGGACCTATTATATCAACGTCATCGACCAGGACATCAGTACCGTGCCGACCGTGACGGGGCTCCCGGTGACCGCACCGACCACTGAAATTGTAGCATCAGCGGTATCCGCATCGATCGTTGCCAGCCGTGATCAACCTGCATTTTTTTCGGTGTCGACCCGGCAGGGACCCGTAAAAGTGTATAGTTCTTCAGGAATTGACTGGGTGATCGAGTATACCGATCTGGCAGGGCAGCGGGTGAAAGTAAATAATAAGGGTGCCGGACTTGCCGAGGACGTCACGGTCCCGGGTAATGGCGAGACACAGTACTTCATGGTGTACCCGAATAAGTATTCAGACAAGGCGAGCATTACCTTGTTTGCAGAAAATGCAAACGGGATCGTTGCAAGCCTGACCCCCCCACCAGCTTTTGCCGCAACTACCACGGCGACACCGGCACCCAGTACACAGGCACCACTGCCAGCCGGTATTGTTGTTATTTCCATTACCCTTGTTGGCATCTTCTGGCGGAAGAAATAATCATTTCTTTTACCTGTCAAAACATGATCCGCCGTTTGCCTGGGCAGGCAAGGGGGATACAGGGGTCGTCCGGAAAACCCGGAACCCGATTAGTCATGTGGATACATTTTTTAAACCGAATCCCCAATAGTAGTGAGCGGGCCGAGGTAGTCTAGTCCGGAAAGGCGGTGGCCTTGAAAGCCACTGGTGCCTGGCACCTCAAGAGTTCAAATCTCTTCCTCGGCGTTCTGACGTGTTTTTAGGGTTTTTTCTGTCTTTTAACTAACTTCTGGATTTATTTTGTTGTTATTATTTTTTTAGTAAACGAACAATACTATCATACTCCTTTCTTTCATCGATTCTGCCCGTTTTTACTAATACCAGTACTTTGCGAGATAGTACATCCGGATTGTAGGGATCAATCAGGAGAACTGTATCATCACAATCGACTGCCTCCTCAAATGTACGGTGTTGATTACGGGCACCCGTTCATTTTTTAACAGAACTGCATGATCTTTTGAAGCATTATCTGAATTCATCAGGACATCCACCAAATCGTCTCTCATATAATCAGCGTTTTATCCATTCGCTTTACCAGACGACCTGGGTATCCAGATACGATGAATCGCCTGGTAGTGTTGCAATAGAGCGGCCAGATCAAAAGAAAGCTTTTTATATTTCAGACATCGAGAAGGAATCCTATTGGGGGGTTCATGAGAACAGCCTCCTGTTCAAAAGGAGTGGACAATTTGAAGCATCGTAAGTTTGAGGTTATTGGATTCATATTGCTCGGAATGGTCATTTCATTTACCGGTATTGTATGTGCGGATCAGGGTGTTTTGCAAGTCCCTGAAGTACAGGATATCACCACTTCCACCGCTATTGTCTGCGGAGGAACAGTCATCGACTCAGCCACACTTGGATGGTCACTGACCAATGCCGACAACCTTGCAACAATGTCACGCACGGAGAACACCAGTAGTATGCTCGACCCACAGCAGGTCCAGTATAGTACCACCTATGATGCAGGGACCACCGCTCAGCACGGACAGACAACCTTCATCCGGACTATGGATGTTAACACCGCCAACACGCTCCTCAGCCAGTCCAACGTAAAGGCTTCAACCGAAGCGACTTACATGGCAACTGGAAACGGTGGCAACATCATTGGTTCCGAGAACCTGATGCTTGATGGTGTCGGCAACACGACTCCCGCATCGGACCGGATCCTCTGCCCATTCGTCGCCTCGACCCGCACTGTGATCCCGCCTTACTGCAACATTGTCCAGATGGGGAGTAAATATGACCTTACTATCGGGTCAGTCGCCTCCTCAACTGACGAAAGGTTCGTTGGCAGTGACGCCTCTATCCCGGTCCTCATGAATCACATCATTAATGTCAAACCATACACGATCCAGGACCAGGGCACGTCTCCGGCTATGGGTATGACATCGGCTTACATCAAGGCACACATCAGGGAAGCACGAGGGAACGGAACCAATCAATCTGAGGACCTCACTTATTCGGAAACTTCATCGGCAAGCGGAAGGATCTCTGCATTTTCAAAGGAGATCAGTTATTCTTCACAGGTTACTTCCCCGTCCGCTGGATATCACATCATCCATGCATCTGTTCGTGGCGCAACTGCATCAGGTTATACCGCAGATGGACATGTGTTTATTAGTCCTAGTGGTGATGTGCAGGTCCAGGATCAAGGATCAATAACATTTACCATGGGCCATCTTACAAATGCGATTGGAGTTCCACCACCAGGAGCCGGTTTAATAGTCGATGGTGTGCATCTGACTGGCGAGTTTAATTCCTACACATTCTCCGGTGTAACTTCAGATCATACGATCGTTGCAGTGGTGCAATATTAGAGAACCAATTTTTTCCATTGGTTGTATGTTACATTCTTTCATTCATATTACAGAATTTAGTGAAGCCCCATTGCCTGCTATGGCCTGATGCAGGCCGATAATTCCTCCATTTCCTGTCTTTGCACCCTTGTTCCACTCCTGATAAAATCGAGAATAAAATCTGACCGTTAATTTGAATTTATCCCAATATACGGTCAACCTTGATAGATCAATTACCTGGAAAAATACCAGGAACGAAAGAGAAAGAGAGATCCCATTGATGTAATTGATCTCTTTTCCAACATTGATAAACTAAAATATTCTCTGCCGATTTTCATAAGTATTTTACTTGAACTATTGGGCCCTGAATCCAGTTATCATTCCCATTCCGGACCCCCCATAAAAATTGGCTACAATTTCGACCAAAACCCAATATCACCAAAAATATACAGCGTAATTACGAAATTGCCTGATTAAAAGGGTTATATTTAAATCTGA